>NZ_RAWN01000056.1:0-51160 GCF_003668895.1 Corallococcus sp. AB045 | reverse complement strand
AGCTCCCCATCGAGCGCCTCGTGGAGGAGTTGAAGCCCGAGCGCATTCCGGGCCGTACGCCCTTCTTCCAGGTGATGCTCACCTACCAGGCCTCCTTCCGCGGCTCCGCCTCCGTCGAGGGCGTCAAACTGGAGGCCCTGGAGCTCGACACCTTCTCCGCCAAGTTCGACCTCACCCTCCAGGTGCTGGAGACGGACGCCGGCCTCAAGGGCTACCTCGAGTACACCACTGACATCTTCACCGCCTCCACCGCCGCACGCATGGCCGAGCACCTGCGGGTGCTTCTCCAGGAGGCCGTCGCGCAGCCGGACCGCCGCGTGTCGTCGTTGCAGTTGCTTGCGGGACAGGAGCGCCAGCAGGTGCTGGTGGAGTGGAATACGACGCATGCGCCGTTCCCCGAAGCGTGCATGCACTCGCTCTTCGAAGCGCAGGTGCGCCGCGCTCCGGAATCGGTGGCCGCGATTTTCGAAGGAGCGCAGCTGACGTACGCGCAGCTGGACGCGCGCGCCAATCAGCTTGCGCATGCGCTGCGCCGTCGCGGCGTGGGGCCGGAAGTTCGAGTTGCTCTCAGCGTCGAGCGCTCTCTCGATATCGTCATCGGGTTGCTTGGCATCCTGAAGGCCGGCGGCGCCTGGGTGCCCGTGGATCCGCTCCTGCCTCGTGAGCGCCTGGCCTTCATGCTGGAGGACAGCGCGGCCCAGGTGCTCGTCACCCAGCAGCCTCTGGTGGACCGGTTCCCCGAAGCGTTGCATGCCCGCGCGCTCTGCCTGGATACGGAGCGCGGCGCTCTCTCCGCTGAGCCGACGGATGCGCCTGTAACGGGCGTGACGCCTGCCAACATGGCGTACCTGCTCTACACCTCGGGCAGCACGGGGACGCCCAAGGGCACGGCGGTGGAGCACCGCAGTGTCGCCAACCTCGTCACCCATGAAGCGGTGGCGTACGGCATCGGCCCTGGCAGCCGCGTGTTGCAGTTCGCCAGCCTCAGCTTCGACCTCTCCGTGGAGGAGATTTTCACCACGCTCTGCAACGGCGCCACGCTGGTGCTCGCACCGTTGGAGAAGCTGATGCCGGGCGCACCGCTGCCCGTGCTGTTGCGTGAGCAGGAGTTGAGCGTCGTCAGTCTTACCCCGGCGGCCCTGGCGGCCACGTCCTCCGAGGGGCTGCCGAAGGTGCGCACCGTCATTTCCGGCGGCGAAGCCCTGCCCGCGGACGTCGTCGCGCGTTGGGCTCCGGGACGGCGATTGCTCAACACCTACGGCCCCACCGAAGCCACCGTCATCGCCACCTTCGGTGAGGTGGTGGCGGATGGGAACGTGCCGTCCATCGGCAAGCCGCTGGCGAACGTGCGTGTCTATGTGTTGGACGCGCACGGGCAGCCCGTCCCCGTGGGTGTACGCGGCGAGCTGCACATTGGCGGCGTAGGCGTGGCGCGTGGGTACGCGGGACGGCCGGGACTCACCGCCGAGCGCTTCGTGCCGGATGCCTTCTCCGGTGAGGAGGGGGCTCGCCTCTATCGCACGGGCGACGTGGTGCGCTGGCGGGCCGACGGCCAGTTGGACTTCGTCGGCCGCATCGACGCCCAGGTGAAGGTGCGTGGCTTCCGCATCGAGCTGGGCGAAGTCGAGAACGCCCTGCGCGCCGCCCCTGCCGTGAAGGACGCCGTCGTGCTCGCCCGCGAGGATTCGCCGGGCGACAAGCGCCTCGTCGCCTACGTCGTGGGTGAAGCTCTCGACATCACGGCCCTTCGCGCGCACCTCAAGCAACTCCTGCCTGAGTACATGGTGCCTGCCGCCTTCGTCCCCCTGGACGCACTGCCTCTGACGTCCAACGGCAAGGTGGACCGCAAGGCCCTCCCTGCTCCGGATGCGAGCCTGCTTCGGGCATCGCACGCCTACGAGGCCCCGGCGACTCCACTGGAGGAGAAGCTCGCGGCACTCTGGAGCGAAGTGCTTCGTGTGCCCACCGTGGGCCGCACGGACAACTTCTTCGAGCTGGGGGGCCACTCCCTTCTCGCCACGCAGTTGGTGGCCCGCGTGCGCGCGGCGCTCGACGTGGAGCTGCCGCTTCGTGCCCTTTTCGAGGCCCCCACCATTGCCGCCCTGGCTGAACGCCTCCAGCGCGCCGCGACCGGCACGCGTCTGCCCTCCCTGACGCGCACGCGCACCGAAGGCCACCTGCCGCTCTCCTTCGCGCAGCAGCGCCTCTGGTTCCTCGACCAGCTGACCCCGGACGACGCCTCCTACAATCTGCCCGTCGCGCTGCGACTCCTGGGTCGCCTGGACGTGGAGGCCCTTCGCCGTGCCTTCGAAGCGCTCGTGGCGCGGCATGAAGCGCTGCGCACCACCTTCTTCGAGGAAGAGGGCCAGCCCTTCCAGCGCATCCATGCCCCGGCCGAATGGTCGCTCCCGGTCGAAGACCTCTCTTCCCAGGAGGAGTCCGCACGAGAGGAGCAGACGTTGCGGCTTGCCACCCGTGAGGCCCGGCAGCCCTTCAACCTCGTCCGTGGGCCGCTGCTGCGCACGGCCCTCCTCAAGCTCTCGGCCGACACCCACGTCCTCCTCGCGACGATGCACCACATCGTCTCCGACGGTTGGTCCATGGGCGTCCTCATCCGTGAACTGGCGAGCCTCTATGAGTCCTTCAGTGGCGGCCGGGCTCCCTCGCTGCCACCACTGCCCGTGCGGTACGCCGACTTCGCCCTCTGGCAGCGCCAGTGGCTCCAGGGCGAGACTCTGGAGTCGCAGCTCGGCTACTGGAAGCGCCAGTTGGCCGGTGCCCCCGCCGCGCTGGAGCTGCCCACGGACCGTCCTCGCCCCGCCGTGCAGTCCCGGCGCGGTGCCACGGTGCCCGTGCACTTCCCCTCGGAGTTGACGGACTCGCTGCGCAGTCTCGCTCAGCGTGAAGGTGCTACGCCCTTCATGCTGCTGCTCTCCGCATTCCAGTTGCTCCTCTCGCGCTACTCCGGCCAGGACGACGTCAGCGTCGGCTCTCCCATCGCCGGACGTACTCACGCCGAGGCCGAGGGCCTCATCGGCTTCTTCGTCAACACGCTCGTGTTGCGCGCCCATGTGCGCCCGGAGGACTCCTTCCGCCAGCTGCTCTCCCAGGTGAAGGCCACCACCCTCGCCGCCTACGAGCACCAGCACGTGCCCTTCGAGAAGCTGGTGGAAGTCCTCCAGCCCTCGCGCGACTTGAGCCGCAGCCCTCTCTTCCAGGTGATGCTCGTCCTGCAGAACGCACCCGCGGAAGCGCTGCGCGTGCCGGGCATGGCCTTCCAGCCCATTCCCCTGGAGGGCAACTCCTCCCGCTTCGATTTGGCCCTCACCCTCTTCGAGGTGCCCCAGGGCCTCACCGGCTTCCTTGAGTACAGCTCCGACCTCTTCGACGCCGCCACCGTCCAACGCCTCATGGGCCACTTCGGCGTCCTCCTCTCCTCCCTCGCCTCCCAGCCGGATACCCGTGTCTCCGCACTGCCCCTCATGACGGCTGCGGAGCAGCAGCAACTGCTCGTCGAATGGAATGAGACGGACGTCTCCTTCCCTCGCGACACCTGCGTCCACCACGTCGTTGCCGAGCACGCCCGACACACGCCTGACGCCGTCGCCGTGCGCATGGGGGAGCGAAGCGTCACCTACTCAGCCCTCGATGCCTGGGCTCACGGGCTGGCCGTCCAACTGCATGCGGCGGGTGTCTCCCGTGGCAGCCGCGTCGCTGTCCTCGCGGAGCGTTCCCCGGAGTTGGTGGCGGGCTTACTGGGCGCCCTCAAGGTGGGTGCCGCCTACGTCCCCATCTCTCCCGGTGTCCCGCCGGAGCGTCTGGCTTTCATGCTGGAGGATTGCGGCGCTTCCGTCCTCCTCACCCAGCAGCACCTGCGTGACTCGCTACCGCCCCTCGCCGCGCGCGTCCTCTCGTTGGAGACGGACTCCACCATGGAGTCCGCGCCGCTGCCGGTGGCTCCCGTGGGCCCGGAGGACCTGGCCTACGTCATCTACACCTCCGGCAGCACCGGCCGTCCCAAGGGCGTCGCCGTCCACCACCGCGCGTTGATGAACCTCGTCTCCTGGCACCAGCGCACCTATTCACTGTCTCCCCAGGACTCCACCGCACTCACCGCCGGCGTCGCCTTCGACGCTTCCACCTGGGAGGTGTGGCCCTCCCTCGCCTCCGGCGCCAGCCTCGTCGTCCCTCCCGACGCCGTGCGCGCGGAGCCCTCCCAGCTGCTTCAGTGGCTGGCCCGCGAAGCCATCACCACCTGCTTCATGCCGACGCCCCTGGCCGAAGCCGTGCTGCGCGAGGAGTGGCCCCGTCCCATGGCCCTCCGCGCCCTGCTGACGGGCGGAGATGCCTTGCACCACGGGCCGCCGCCTTCAGTGCCCGCCGCACTCTTCAACCACTACGGCCCCACTGAGAGCACCGTCGTCGCCACCTTCACCCCCGTCATGCGCGACGACGGTACGCGGCCTCCCATCGGCCGCCCCATCGCCAACACCCGCACCTACGTCCTCGACGCCCACTTGCAGCCGGTGCCCGTGGGCGTCCCCGGTGAGCTCTTCCTCGCCAGTGAAGGCCTTGCCTGGGGCTACCTGGGCCAGCCGGCCCTGAGTGCCGAGCGCTTCATCCCCCACCCCTTCTCCTCCACGCCGGGCGCCCGCCTCTACCGCACCGGCGACGTCGTGCGCTGGCGGGCCGACGGGCAGCTGGACTACCTCCAGCGCCTCGACTTCCAGGTGAAGGTGCGTGGCTTCCGCATCGAGCTGGGTGAAATCGAGGCCTCCCTCCTCGCTCACGCCACCGTGCACGAAGCTGTCGTCCTCGCCCGTGAGGACGCTCCCGGTGACAAGCGGCTCGTCGCCTACGTCGTGCCCGCCCAGGGCCAGCAGTTGGACACCTCGGCGGTGCGCACGTTCCTCAAGGAGCGGCTGCCTGAGTACATGGTGCCCGCCGCCTTCGTCCCCATGGAGGCCCTTCCCCTCAGCCCCAACGGCAAGGTGGACAGGAAGGCACTGCCCGTCCCGGATGCCTCGCCCCTCGCGGACTTCGTCGCTCCTCGCGACGCCACCGAGGAGAAGCTCGCGGACGTCTTCGCCCAGGTCCTGCGCGTGGAGCGCGTGGGCATCCACGACGACTTCTTCTCTCTCGGTGGCCACTCACTGCTGGCCACCCAGCTCGTCTCCCGCATCCGCGCGGCCTTCGGTGCGGAGCTGCCGCTTCGTGCCCTCTTCGAGGCCCCCACCGTCGCCGCCTTCGCCGAGCGTTTGCGCACCGCCTCCGCTGGGTCCCGGCTCCCGCCGTTCCCCGTCGCCACCCATGAGGGCCCGCCGCCCCTGTCCTTCGCGCAGCAGCGGCTGTGGCTGTTGGATCAGCTCCAGCCGGGCAGCGCCGCGTACAACATCCCCGCGGCCCTCCGCCTGAAGGGCCAGGTCGACGTCGAGTCCCTGCGCCGTGCCTTCGAGGCCCTCGT
This sequence comes from Corallococcus sp. AB045, assembly GCF_003668895.1. Taxonomy (NCBI): domain Bacteria; kingdom Pseudomonadati; phylum Myxococcota; class Myxococcia; order Myxococcales; family Myxococcaceae; genus Corallococcus; species Corallococcus sp. AB045. The sequence continues at coordinate 45,696 of NZ_RAWN01000056.1, read as the reverse complement.
CGCCCGCCACGAGACGCTGCGCACCACGCTCGTCCAACACCAGGGCCAGCCCGCGCAGTGCATCCATGCGCCCGCGACGTGGACGCTGCCCCTGCTCGACGTGTCCTCGCTGCCGGAAGCGCAGCGGGAAGAAGAAGCGCGGCGCCTCGCGAACGTGGAGGCCCGTCGTCCCTTCGACCTGGAAGCCGGCCCGCTCCTCCGCACGTCCCTGGTGCGCCTGGGTGACGTGGAGCACCTGCTGCTGGTGACGATGCACCACATCGTCTCCGACGGCTGGTCCATGAGCGTCCTCGTCCGTGAGCTCACCGCGCTGTACGCGGCGTTCCACACGGATCACCTGCCCACCCTCGCGCCACTGCCCGTGCAGTACGCGGACTTCGCCGTCTGGCAGCGGTCCTGGCTCCAGGGCGAAACGCTGGAGACCCAGCTCGCATACTGGAAGGAGAAGCTCTCCGGAGCGCCCGCCGCGCTGGACCTGCCCACGGACCGTCCGCGTCCGCCCGTGCAGTCGCACCGTGGCGCCACGGTGGACATGCGCGTCCCCGTGCAGCTCTCCGAAGCCCTCAAGGCCCTGGCCCAGCGTGAAGGCGCCACGCCCTTCATGCTGCTGCTCGCCGCCTGGCAGTTGCTCCTGTCGCGCTACTCCACGCAGGACGACATCAGCGTGGGCACGCCCATCGCCGGCCGCACGCAGGCGGAGACCGAGGGCCTCATCGGCTTCTTCGTCAACACGCTCGTCCTGCGCGCCCACGTCCAGCCGCAGACAACCTTCCGCCAGCTGCTGGCCCAGGTGCGCGGGACGACGCTCGCGGCCTACGAGCACCAGCACGTGCCGTTCGAGAAGCTGGTGGAGACCCTCCAGCCCGTGCGCGACCTGAGCCGCAGCGCCCTCTTCCAGGCGATGTTCTCCCTGCAGAACACGCCCATGGAAGCGCTGCGCGTGCCGGGTTTGTCGTTCGAGCAACTGCCGCTCGAATCGAACTCCGCGAAGTTCGACCTGACGCTGACGATGCAGGACTCGCCCCAGGGCTTCGTGGGCGTCCTGGAGTACAGCAGCGATCTCTTCGATGCGTCGACCATGCAGCGCATGGTGGGCCACCTGGGCGTGCTGCTGGAGGCCATCGCCACGCAGCCGGACTCGATGCTCGCGAGCCTGCCCCTGCTCAGCGCTTCGGAACGCCAGCAGTTGCTCGTCGACTGGAATGGCCCCAGCGCGGAGTTCCCCCGCGACCTCTGCCTCCATGACGCCTTCAGCGCCCAGGCCCTTCGCACGCCGGAGTCCCTGGCCGTCATCTGCCGCGAGGAGCAGCTCACCTTCCGTGAGCTGGAAGCCCGCGCCAATCAGCTTGCGCACCGGCTGGTGAAGCTGGGAGTCGGCCCCGACGTGCGCGTCGTCCTCTGCGTGGAGCGCTCCGTGGAGGCCCTCGTCGGTATTCTCGGCACCCTCAAGGCTGGCGGCGCCTACGTCCCCATCGACCCCAGCTACCCGCGCGAGTGGCTTGCCCACGTCCTCTCCGACACGGGCGCTCCCGTCGTCCTCACCCAGCAGCGCCTGCGCGACTCGCTGCCCCCGCACTCCGCGCTCACCCTCTGCCTGGACTCCGACTCCGCGGACCTTGCTCTTGAGCCCCAGTGCGCTCCGGTGACGTCTGTCACGCCGGAGCACCTCGCCTACATCATCTACACCTCCGGCAGCACCGGCCGCCCCAAGGGCGTGATGATTCAGCACCGCTCCGTGCTCAATCTTCGTGTCGCCCTTGCCGCTACGGTGCACGCGGAGGCACGGCCGGGGGAGCGTGTCAGCGTCAACGCGCCGCTCTCCTTCGACGCCTCCGTCAAGCAGCTCATCCAGGTGCTCGACGGCCACACCCTCTGCATCATTCCCGACGAGGCCCGCGCTGACGTCGGTGAGCTCGTCAACCGCATCGAGAAGGACGCCCTCGACGTCCTCGACTGCTCCCCTGCGCACCTGCGCCTGCTCGTGGATGAAGGGCTGCTGGAGCGCAAGGCAACTCCCCGCCGCGTCCTCGTGGGCGGTGAGGCCGTGGACCCCGCCACCTGGCGTCACCTCGCCCAGGCCCCGCGCCCGCGCGTCTTCAACGTCTACGGCCCCACCGAGTGCACCGTCGACGCCACCGCCTGCGCCTTCGATGCGTCTCCCACGCCCACCATCGGCAGGCCCCTGCCCAACGTCCGCGTCTACGTGCTGGACGGCACGCTGCGCCCCGTGCCCGTCGGCGTCGCGGGCGAACTCTTCATCGGTGGTGAGGGCGTCGCGCGCGGCTACCTCAACCGGCCGGAGCTGACAGCGGACCGCTTCATCCCGGATGCCTTCTCCTCCACGCCTGGTGCCCGCCTCTACCGCACCGGCGACGTGGTGCGCTGGCGCGCCGACGGGATGCTCGACTACCTGGGCCGTGCCGACTTCCAGGTGAAGGTCCGCGGCTTCCGCATCGAGCTGGGTGAAATCGAAGCCGCCCTCCTCAAGCATCCCCAGGTGCACGCCGCCGTGGTGCTGGCGCGCGAGGACATCCCCGGCGACAAACGGCTCGTCGCCTACGTGGTGCCTCCCGAAGGCACGGAGTCCGCGCCCACGCCCGAAGGCATCAAGGACTGGCTCAAGCAGCTCCTGCCGGAGCACATGCGCCCCTCCGCGATCCTCGTGCTGGAGGCCCTGCCGCTCAACACCAACGGCAAGGTGGACCGCAAGGCCCTGCCCGCGCCCCAGGGCACCGCGCTCGCCACCACCTACGTCGCGCCGCGCACCCCGGCCGAGGAGCAGCTCGCGGCCCTCTTCACGCAGGTGCTGCGCGTGGAGCGCGTGGGCGTCCACGACGACTTCTTCTCGCTGGGTGGCCACTCCCTTCTGGCCACCCAGCTCGTCTCGCGCGTGCGCGCCACCTTCCGCACGGAGCTGCCGCTGCGGGCCCTCTTCGAAGCGCCCACCGTGGCCACGCTCGCCGAGCGGCTCCAATCCCAGACGCCGAGCCTCCGCCTCCCGCCGCTCACCCGGACCCAGGCGGACGGGCCTCAGCCCCTATCCTTCGCGCAGCAGCGGCTCTGGTTCCTGGATCAGCTCACGCCGGGCGATGCGTCCTACAACATCCCCACGGCGCTCAGGCTGACGGGCCAGGTGGACGTGGAGTCGCTGCGCCGCGCCTTTGAAGCGCTGGTGGCTCGTCACGACGCCCTGCGCACCACCTTCCGCGAAAGCGAGGGGCTGGCCACCCAGCACATCCACACGCCCGGCACATGGGCGTTGCCGCTCATCGATCTTTCCACGCTGCCCGAAGCGCGGCGCGAAGACGAAGCGCAGCGGAAGGTCGAAGCGGATGCACGGCAGCCGTTCGACCTGCGGAACGGTCCGCTGCTGCGCACCGCGCTCGTACGGCTGGCGGCGGAAGAGCACCTGTTGCTCGTGACGATGCACCACATCGTCTCCGATGGCTGGTCCATGGGCGTGCTCGTCCGCGAGCTGGTGGCCTTCTACGAGGCCTTCAGCACCGGTCAGGCGCCCGCCCTTGCTCCGCTGCCGGTGCAGTACACGGACTTCGCGGCGTGGCAGCGCGACTGGCTCCAGGGCGAGACACTGGACGCGCAGCTGGGCTACTGGAAGCAGCAGCTCGGAGGGGCTCCGGCCACCCTGGAGCTGCCCACGGATCATCCCCGCCCGGCCATCCAGTCCAACGCGGGTGCGACCCACGCCGTGAGGATTCCCCAGGCGACGTCCGAAGCGCTCAAGGCCCTGGCCCAGCGCGAGGGCGCCACGCCCTTCATGGTGCTGCTCGCGGCCTGGCAGGTGCTCCTGTCGCGCTACGCAGGCCAGGACGACCTCACCGTGGGCTCGCCCATCGCGGGCCGCACCCAGGCGGAAGCCGAAGGGCTCATCGGATTCTTCGTCAACACGCTCGTCCTGCGTACACACGTGACGCCGGAGGACTCCTTCCGCCACTTGCTCTCCCAGGTGCGCGGCACGACGCTCGCGGCGTACGAGCATCAGCACGTGCCCTTCGAGAAGCTGGTGGAGGTCCTCCAGCCCGTGCGGGACGCGAGCCGCAGCCCGCTGTTCCAGGTGATGTTCGTCCTCCAGAACGCCCCAGGGGAAGCGCTGCGCGTCCCGGGCCTCACCTTCAAGCAGGTCATCGCCGAGGGCCACTCCGCCAAGTTCGATCTCACCCTGACGTTGCAGGACTCCCCACAGGGGTTCACCGGCTGGATGGAGTACAGCACCGCCCTCTTCGAGCGGAGCACCATCGAGCGGATGGGCAGCCATCTGCGCACGCTGCTGGAGGCCGTGGCCGCGAAGCCCGAGCAGCCCGTGGCCGGGCTGTCCCTCCTCTCCGGCGAGGAGCGTCACCGCGTCCTCGTGGAGTGGAATGACACGGCCACCGTCAGCCCGACCGACGTGCCGGTCCATGTCCACTTCGCCCGGCAGGCACAGCGCACACCTGACGCGGTGGCCCTGGTGCTGGGAGATGACTCGCTGACGTATGCGCAGCTGGACGCGCGCGCGAACCAGCTGGCCCACCACCTGCGTGCCCTGGGCATCGCCCCGGGTGCGCGAGTGGGCCTCGCCGTCGAGCGGTCCTTCGAACTGGTGACCGCGCTCCTCGCCATCCTCAAGGTGGGCGCGGCCTTCGTCCCCGTGGACCGCAATGCGCCCGTGGAGCGTATCGCCGCCCTGCTGGAGGACGCGGACGTCAGCGTGACGCTCGCGCACCAGCCCTTCGCCTCCCTGCTGCCTCCTTCCGGCACCCGCGTCTGGCTGGATGCCCAATCCGCGCAGATTGCCTCGCGGCCCACGCATGCGCCCGACGTCCGCGTGGACGGTGAAGCCCTGGCCTACGTGATGTTCACCTCCGGCAGCACCGGCCGCCCCAAGGGCGTCGGCGTGCCGCACCGGGGAATCACCCGGCTGGTGCTCGGCGGCACCTTCATGCGCTTCGGGCCGGATGAAGTCTGGCTCCAGGCCGCCCCTGTTGCCTTCGATGCGTCCACGCTCGAAATCTGGGGCGCGCTCCTGCACGGCGCGAAGCTCGTCCTTGCTCCTTCGCACTCCCTCTCGCTGGAGGAGCTGGCCGCCCAGCTGCGTCACCACCGCGTGACGTCGCTCTGGCTCACCGCCGCCCTCTTCGAGCAGATGGCCCTGCACCAGGGCGAAGCGCTCGCGGGCGTGCGCCAGGTCCTCGCGGGTGGCGACGTGCTGCCCGCCTCCCGCGTTCGCGAGCACCTGGCCCGCCTGCCGGAAGGCGCCACCTTCCACAACGGCTACGGCCCCACGGAGAACACGACCTTCTCCACCACCTTCGCCATGCACCGCGATTCGGTGGTGGGCGGCTCGGTGTCCATCGGCCGGCCGCTCTCCAACTCCACGGTCTACGTGCTCGACGCGAGCCTGCGCCCGATGCCCGTGGGTGTCGCGGGTGAGGTGTACGTGGGCGGACAGGGTCTGGCCTGGGGCTACCTCCACCGTCCGGACCTGACCGCGGAGCGCTTCGTCCCCCACCCCTTCGCCTCCACACCGGGCGAGCGCCTCTACCGCACGGGCGACAAGGCCCGCTGGAAGCCGGACGGCACGCTCGACTTCCTGGGCCGCGTCGACTTCCAGGTGAAGGTGCGTGGCTTCCGCATCGAGCTGGGTGAAATCGAAGCCGCGCTGCGCTCCGCCACCGGCGTCCATGAAGCGGTCGTCGTGGCCCGGGGCACGGACGCGGACAAGCGACTGGTCGGCTACGTCACTGCTCGTGAAGGCCACGCGTTGGATGTGGACTCCCTCAAGGCAGGCCTCAAGCAGCGGCTGCCCGAGTACATGGTCCCCTCCGCGCTCGTCGTGCTGGACGCGTTGCCGCTCAACACCAACGGCAAGGTGGACCGCAAGGCCCTGCCGGAGCCGGAGGAGACCGCGCGCGCCGTCGCCTACGTCGCACCGCGCACCGCCACCGAGAAGCAACTGGCGGCCCTCTTCACCGAGGTCCTCCGGGTGGAGCGGGTGGGCCTCCACGATGACTTCTTCGCGTTGGGAGGCCACTCGCTGCTGGCCACCCAGCTCGTCTCCCGCGTGCGGGCCACGCTCGGGCTGGAGCTGCCCCTGCGGGCCCTCTTCGATGCGCCGACCGTGGCCGCCCTCGCGCTGAAGCTCGCGGACGCGCGGCCCGCGGCGGCCCGGGGGGCTCCTCCGCTGCGCCCCGCCTCACGCACGGGAGCCATTCCGCTCTCCTTCGCACAGCAGCGCCTCTGGTTCCTGGATCAGCTCACGCCGGGGGATGCGTCGTACAACATTCCCTCGGCGCTCCGGCTGAAGGGCCCGGTGGACGTGGCGTCGTTGCGCCGCGCTTTCGAGTCCCTGGTCGCGCGTCACGAATCCCTGCGCACCACCTTCCATGAGCATGAAGGGCAGGCCACGCAGCACATCCACCTGCCGGACGCGTGGACGCTGCCGCTCGTGGACCTGTCCGCGCTGCCCGTCGCGCAGCGCGAAGCCGAGGCCCAGCGCCGAATCACGAAGGAAGCGAACCAGCCCTTCCACCTGGAGCGCGGGCCGCTCTTGCGCACGACGCTGGTGCGGCTGGCGGAGGAGGACCACTTCCTGCTCGTGACGATGCACCACATCGTCTCCGACGGCTGGTCCATGGGCGTGCTCGTCCGCGAGCTGATCAGCTTCTACGAGGCCTTCACCTCCGGCCAGACGCCCACGCTGGCCCCGCTGCCGGTGCAGTACGCGGACTTCGCGGAACGGCAGCGCCAGTGGCTCCAGGGCGAAGCGCTGGACGCGCAACTGGGCTACTGGAAGCAGCAGCTTGCGGGCGCGGCTTTCGCGCTGGAGCTGCCCACCGACCATCCGCGTCCGGCCATCCAGTCCCACCAGGGCGCGGCCGTCTCCGTCCGGATTCCCCAGGCGACGTCCGACGCCCTCAAGGCGCTGGCCCAGCGTGAGGGCGCCACGCCCTTCATGGTGCTGCTCGCGGCCTTCCAGGTGCTCCTGTCGCGCTACTCCGCGCAGGACGACCTCACCGTGGGCTCGCCCATCGCGGGCCGCACCCAGGCGGAGACCGAGGGCCTCATCGGCTTCTTCGTCAACACGCTCGTCCTGCGCACGCGCGTGGCGCCGGAGGACTCCTTCCGGACGCTGCTCGCCCAGGTGCGGGGCACGACGCTCGCGGCCTACGAACACCAGCACCTGCCGTTCGAGAAGCTGGTGGAGGTCCTCCAGCCCGTCCGGGACGCGAGCCGCAGCCCGCTGTTCCAGGTGATGTTCGCCCTCCAGAACGCCCCGGCCGGAGACCTGCGCGTTCGCGGCCTCACCTTCCAGCAGGTCAGCACCGAAGGGCGCTCCGCCAAGTTCGACCTCAACCTGGCGATGCAGGACTCGCCCCAGGGCTTCGTGGGCTCGCTGGAGTACAGCACCGCCCTCTTCAAGCGCGGCACCGTGGAGCGGATGGCCCGCCAGCTGCTCACGCTGCTGGAGTCCGTGGCAGCCAGGCCCGAGCAGTCCGTGGCCGGGCTGTCCCTCCTCTCCAGCGAGGAGCGGCAGCGCATCCTCGTGGAGTGGAACGACACCACCGTCGCCAGTCCCACGGACATCCCCGTCCACGTCCACTTCGCCCGGCAGGCGCAGCGCGCGCCCGAGGCCATCGCCCTCGTCCTGGGGGACGCCTCGCTGACGTATGCGCAGCTGGACGCGCGAGCGAACCAACTGGCCCACCACCTGCGCGACCTCGGCATCGCGCAGGGAGCGCGGGTCGGCATCGCCGTCGAGCGGTCCTTCGAGCTGGTGACGGCGCTGCTCGCCATCCTCAAGGCGGGGGCCACCTACGTTCCCGTGGACCGCAATGCTCCCGTGGAGCGCATCGGGTCCCTGCTGGAGGACGCGGACGTCCACTTCGTCGTCACCCACCAGCCCTTCGCGTCACTGCTGCCCGACACCGGCACCCGCGTCTGGCTGGATGCACAGCGCGACGTCATCACCACGCGGCCCACCCACGCCCCCGACGTCCGCGTGGACGGCGAGGCCATGGCCTACGTGATGTTCACCTCCGGGAGCACCGGCCGCCCCAAGGGCGTCTGCATTCCGCACCGGGGCATCACGCGCATGGTGGTCGGCAGCACGTTCATGCGCCTCGGCGCGGACGAGGTCTGGCTCCAGGTCGCCCCCATCGCCTTCGACGCGTCCACGCTCGAAATCTGGGGCGCGCTGCTGAATGGCTCGAAGCTCGTCCTGTCGCCGCCGCACTCCCTTTCGCTGGAGGAGCTGGCCGCGCAGCTGCGCCACCACGGCGTGACGACGCTGTTCCTGACGACCGCGCTCTTCGAGCAGATGGCCCTGCACCAGGGTGAAGCGCTCGCGGGCGTGCGCCAGGTCCTCTCCGGTGGCGACGTGCTGCCCGCGGACCGCGTGCGAGAGCACCTGGCGCGCATCCCCGAAGGCGCCAGCTTCCACAACGCCTACGGCCCCACGGAGAGCACCACCCTCGCCACCACCTTCGCCATGGGGCATGGCTCGCGCGTGGAAGGCGCCATCCCCATCGGCCGGCCGCCCTCCAACTCCACCGTCTTCGTGCTCGACGCGCACCTGCACCCGGTGCCCGTGGGTATTGCCGGCGAGGTGTACGTCGGCGGCCAGGGCCTGGCCTGGGGCTATCTGCACCGCCCGGACCTGACCGCGGAGCGCTTCATTCCCCACCCCTTCGCCTCCACACCGGGCGAGCGCCTCTACCGCACGGGTGACCAGGCCCGCTGGCGGGAGGACGGCACGCTCGACTTCCTGGGCCGTGTCGACCTCCAGGTGAAGGTGCGTGGCTTCCGCATCGAGCTGGGCGAAATCGAAACCGCGCTGCGCGCCTTCACTGGCGTCAACGAAGCGGTCGTCGTGGCCCGGGGCACCGGCGCGGACAAGCGACTCATCGGCTACGTCACCGCGCGCGCGGGCCATTCGCCAGCGCCGGACACGCTCCGGGCAGGACTCAAGCAGCGGCTGCCGGAGTACATGGTGCCGTCTGCCTTCGTGGTGCTGGACGCGCTGCCCCTCAACGCCAACGGCAAGGTGGACCGGAAGGCCCTGCCGGAGCCGGGGAGCACGCCTCGGAGCACCGTCTTCGTCGCGCCGCGCACCGCCACCGAGGAGCAGCTGGCCACCCTCTTCGCCGAGGTCCTCCGGGTGGAGCGCATCGGCGTGCGGGACGACTTCTTCGCCATGGGAGGCCACTCGCTGTTGGCCACCCAGCTCGTCTCGCGCGTGCGCTCCACCTTCCGTGTGGAGCTGCCGCTGCGGGCCCTCTTCGAGGCGCCCACGGTCGAAGGACTCGCGCCGAAGATCGAGGAGGCCCAGACCACCGGGCTGCGCGCACCGCCCCTGCGGCCCATGCCGCGCGAAGGCGCCCTTCCTCTGTCCTTCGCCCAGCAGCGCCTCTGGTTGCTGGATCAGCTCCAACCGGGAGACATCTCGTACAACATCCCCACCGCCCTGCGGCTGACGGGCCCGGTGGACGTGGAGGCCTTGCGCCGCGCCTTCGAAGCGCTGGTGGAGCGCCACGAATCGCTGCGCACCACGCTCTCCACGTCGCAGGAGGAGCCGTCGCAATGCATCCAGGAGCCCTCCGACTGGGAGCTGCCCCTCATCGACCTGACGTCCCTGCCTGAGTCGCGGCGGGAGGATGAGGCCCAGCGCGTAGCGGCCACGGAGGCCCGGCGTTCCTTCGACCTCTCCACGGGCCCGTTGCTGCGCAGCACGCTGGTGCGGCTGGGACAGGACTCGCACCTGTTGCTGGTGACGATGCACCACATCGTCTCCGACGGCTGGTCCATGGGCGTGCTCGTCCGGGAGGTGGCGGCCTTCTACGAAGCCTTCAGCACCGGCCGCGCTCCCGTCCTCCCGCCGCTGCCCGTGCAGTACGCGGACTTCTCGATGTGGCAGCGAGGCTGGCTCCAGGGCGAGGCCCTGGACGCGCAGCTGGGCTACTGGAAGAAGCAGCTCGGGGGGGCACCTTCCGCGCTGGACCTGCCCACGGACCACCCGCGTCCGCCGGTGCAGTCGCGTCGGGGCGCCACGGTGGACGTGCGCATCCCGCTGGAGGTCTCCCAGTCCCTGAAGGCCCTGGCCCAACGTGAAGGCGCCACGCCCTTCATGTTGCTGCTCGCGGCCTGGCAGCTGCTCCTGTCGCGCTACTCCACGCAGGACGACATCAGCGTGGGCACGCCCATCGCGGGCCGCACCCAGGCGGAGACCGAGGGCCTCATCGGCTTCTTCGTCAACACGCTCGTCCTGCGCGCCCACGTCCAGCCGCAGGCGACCTTCCGTGAGTTCCTCGCGCAGGTGCGCCGCACGACGCTCGCGGCCTACGAGCATCAGCACCTGCCCTTCGAGAAGCTGGTGGAGGTCCTCCAGCCCGCGCGAGACCTGAGCCGCAGCGCGCTCTTCCAGGCGATGTTCTCCCTGCAGAACGCGCCCACCGAAGCGCTGCGCGTGTCCGGGCTGTCCTTCCAGAGCGTCCCGGTGGACACCCGGTCCTCCAAGTTCGACCTGACGCTCACCCTCGGCGAGTCGCCCCAGGGTTTCGTCGGGCTGCTGACGTACGCGACGGACCTCTTCGATGCCTCGACCGTGCAGCGCATGGCGGGCCACATGGGCGTGCTGCTGGAGGCCATCACCACGCAGCCGGACTCGACGCTCGCGAGCCTGCCCCTGCTCACCGCTCCGGAGCGGCAGCGGCTTCTCGTGGACTGGAATGGCCCCAGCGCGGAGTTCCCCCGCGACCTCTGCCTCCATGACGCCTTCAGCGCCCAGGCCCTTCGCACGCCGGAGTCCCTGGCCGTCATCTGCCGCGAGGAGCAGCTCACCTTCCGTGAGCTGGAAGTCCGCGCCAATCAGCTTGCGCACCGGCTGGTGAAGCTCGGCGTTGGCCCCGACGTGCGCGTCGTCCTCTGCGTGGAGCGCTCCGTGGAGGCCCTCGTCGGCATCCTCGGCACCCTCAAGGCTGGCGGCGCCTACGTCCCCATCGACCCCAGCTACCCGCGCGAGTGGCTTGCCCACGTCCTCTCCGACACGGGCGCTCCCGTCGTCCTCACCCAGCAGCGCCTGCGCGACTCGCTGCCTCCGCACTCCGCGCACACCCTCTGCCTGGACTCCGACGCCGCGGACCTTGCTCTTGAGTCCCAGTGCGCTCCGGTGACGTCTGTCACCTCGGAGCACCTCGCCTACATCATCTACACCTCCGGCAGCACCGGCCGCCCCAAGGGCGTGATGATTCAGCACCGCTCCGTGCTCAATCTTCGTGTCGCCCTTGCCGCTACGGTGCACGCGGAGGCACGGCCTGGGGAGCGCGTCAGCGTCAACGCGCCCCTCTCCTTCGACGCCTCCGTCAAGCAACTCATCCAGGTGCTCGACGGCCACACCCTCTGCATCATTCCCGACGAGGCCCGCGCTGACGTCGGTGAGCTCGTCAACCGCATTGGCCAGGACACCCTCGACGTCCTCGATTGCTCTCCGGCCCACCTGCGCCTGCTCGTGGATGAGGGCCTGCTGGAGCGCAAGGCCATCCCCCGCCGCGTCCTCGTGGGCGGTGAGGCCGTGGACCCCACCACCTGGCGTCACCTCGCCCAGGCCCCGCGCCCGCGCGTCTTCAACGTCTACGGCCCCACCGAGTGCACCGTCGACGCCACTGCTTGCGCCTTCGACGCGTCTCCCACGCCCACCATCGGCAGGCCCCTGCCCAACGTCCGCGTCTACGTGCTCGACCGCACGCTGCGCCCCGTGCCCGTCGGCGTCGCGGGCGAACTCTTCATCGGCGGTGAGGGCGTCGCGCGCGGCTACCTCAACCGGCCGGAGCTGACGGCCGACCGCTTCATCCCGGATGCCTTCTCCTCCACGCCCGGTGCCCGCCTCTACCGCACCGGCGACGTGGTGCGCTGGCGCGCCGACGGGATGCTCGACTACCTGGGCCGCACCGACTTCCAGGTGAAGGTCCGCGGCTTCCGCATCGAGCTTGGTGAAATCGAGTCCTGCCTGCTGAAACACCCTGCGGTGCATCAGGCCGTCGTCCTCGCCCGCGAGGACGTGCCCGGTGACAAGCGACTCGTCGCCTACGCCGTCACCGGGACGGGAGAGTCCCTGGACTCCACCGAGCTGCGCACCTTCCTCAAGCAGCACCTGCCCGAGTACATGCTGCCCTCCGCCTTCCTGGTGCTGGAGGCCTTGCCGCTCAACACCAACGGCAAGGTGGACCGCAAGGCCCTGCCCGCGCCCCAGGGCACGTCGCTCGCATCCACTTTCGTCGCGCCGCGCACGCCCGCCGAGGAGCAGCTCGCAGCCCTCTTCATGCAGGTGCTGCGCGTGGAGCGCGTGGGCGTCCACGACGACTTCTTCGCGCTCGGTGGTCATTCGCTGCTGGCCACCCAGCTCGTCTCCCGCGTGCGCGCCACGTTCCGCGTGGAGCTGCCGCTGCGGGCCCTCTTCGAAGCGCCCACCGTGGCCACGCTCACCGAGCGGCTCCAGACAGCCACGCCGAACCTCCACCTGCCCGCGCCCACCCAGACGCACGCGGACGGCCCTCGGCCGTTGTCCTTCGCGCAGCAGCGGCTGTGGCTGTTGGATCAGCTCCAGCCTGGGGACGCGTCGTACAACATCCCCACCGCGCTCCAGCTCTCGGGGCAGTTGGACGTGGAGGCGCTGCGCCGCGCCTTCGAAGCGCTCGTCCAGCGCCACGAGGCCCTGCGCACCACCTTCCACGAGCACCAGGACCAGCCCATCCAGAACATCCACGCGCTCAGCGGTTGGACGCTGCCGCTCGTGGACCTCTCCGCCCGGCCTGACGCACTCCGGGAAGAAGAGGCGCGGCGGATGGCCGACGAAGAAGCGCGGAGGCCGTTCGACCTCGCCAGGGGCCCGCTGCTGCGCAGCACGCTGGTGCGGCTGGGACAGGACTCGCACCTGCTGCTGGTGACGATGCATCACATCGTCTCCGACGGATGGTCCATGGGCGTGCTCGTCCGGGAAGTGGCGACCTTCTACGCGGCCTTCTCCACGGGCCAGTCGCCCTCGCTCCCGCCGCTGCCCGTGCAGTACGCGGACTTCGCGACGTGGCAGCGGAACTGGCTCCAGGGAGAAGCCCTGGACGCGCAGATCCACTACTGGAAGCAGCAGCTCTCCGGAGCGCCCGCGGCGTTGGAGCTACCCACGGACCACCCGCGTCCGCCCGTGCAGTCGCACCGGGGCGACTCGGTGGACGTGCGCATTCCCAAGCACCTCACGGATGCCCTCAAGGCCCTCTCCCAGCGGGAAGGCGCCACGCCGTTCATGACGTTGCTGGCGGCGTTCCAGGTGCTCCTGTCGCGCTACTCCGCACAGGACGACGTCAGTGTCGGTTCCCCCATCGCCGGCCGCACCCAGGCGGAGACTGAAGGCCTCATCGGCTTCTTCATCAACACGCTCGTCCTGCGCGCCCAGCTGAACCCGCGCGCGACGTTCCGCGAGTTGCTGGCCCAGGTGCGAGGCACGACGCTCGCGGCCTACGACCATCAGCACCTGCCGTTCGAGAAGCTCGTGGAGGCCGTGCAGCCCACGCGCGACCTGAGCCGCAGCCCGCTCTTCCAGGCCATGTTCGTCCTGCAGAACACGCCCACCGAAGCGCTGCGTCTGCCGGGCCTGTCCTTCCAGTCCCTGCCGCAGGAAGCGCACTTCGCCAAGTTCGACCTCTCCTTGGGTCTGCGTGAAGGCCAGGACGGGTTCGTCGGCACGTTCGAGTACGCGACGGACCTGTTCGACGCGGCGACCCTCCAGCGCATGGCCGGACACTTCGGTGTGCTGCTGGAGGCCATTGCGAAGAAGCCGGACACGAAGCTTGGCGACCTGCCACTGCTCACCGACACGGAGCGCAAGCAGGTCCTCATCGACTGGAACCTGTCTGCCTCGCAGATGCCGGGCGAGCCCAGCATCCCCGCGATGGTCGAGGCGCAGGTGCGTCGCACACCGGATGAGGTGGCCGTCATCACGCCCGAGCGGCAGCTGACGTACCGGGAGCTGGACGCGAAGGCCAATCAGCTCGCGCACCGTCTGCGTGGACTGGGTGTCGGGCCCGAAGTCCGCGTCGGCCTGTGCGTCGAGCGCACTGAAGACCTCGTCATCGGCGCGCTTGGCATCCTCAAGGCTGGTGGTGCCTACGTGCCTCTGGATCCCAGCTACCCGCGTGAGCGTCTGGGATGGCTGCTGGAGGACGCACAGGGCCCCGCCCTCGTCGCGCATTCGCACCTGCTCTCGGCACTGCCCGAAACCTCCACCACGCCCGTGTGCCTCGACTCGGACGCAGAGCTGGCGAAGCAGCCGACGACGGCGCCCACGGTGGACATCCACCCAGGCCACCTCGCCTACCTCATCTACACCTCTGGCAGCACCGGCCGTCCCAAGGGCGTCGCCATCTCCCATGGCAACGCCGTCTCCTTCCTTCACTGGGCCTTGGAGACCTTCTCGCCGGAGGAGCTGAAGGGCACGCTCGCCGCGACGAGCCTCAACTTCGACCTCTCCGTCTTCGAACTCTTCGCTCCGTTGAGCAGTGGTGGTGCGGTGGTGGTGGCGCGCAACGCTCTGCACCTGGCGGAGCTGCCCACCGCGTCCCACGTCACCCTCGTCAACACCGTGCCCTCCGCCATGGCGCAGCTGCTGCGTCTGGGTGCGGTGCCTCCGAGTGTGCGCGTCATCAACCTCGCGGGCGAAGCCCTGCCGGAGACGCTCGCCAAGCAGGTCTACGCGGTGCCCACCGTCGAGAAGCTCTACAACCTCTACGGGCCCTCCGAGGACACCACCTACTCCACGGCCTCCCTCGTCGGCCGTGACGAAGTGCCTCTCATCGGCCGTCCACTGCCCGCGACGCGCGCCTACGTGCTGGACGCCTCGTTGCAGCCGGTGCCCGTCGGTGTCGCAGGCGAGCTGTACCTCGCCGGCGAAGGTCAGGCGCGTGGCTACCTGCTGCGCCCGGAACTCACCGCGGAGCGCTTCGTCCCGGAGCCTTACGGTCCTCCCGGTGGCCGCATGTACCGCACGGGCGACCGCGTCCGTTACCGCATGGACGGGCGCCTGGAGTACCTCGGCCGCATCGACTTCCAGGTGAAGGTGCGTGGCTTCCGCATCGAGCTGGGCGAAATCGAAGCCGCTCTCCGTCGCGCGCCGGGCATCAAGGACGCCGTCGTCGTCGCCAGGGGTGAGGCCTCCGACAAGCGCCTCGTCGCCTACGTCACGCCCAAGGCGAATGCCTCGCTGGAAGTGGAGGCCCTCAAGACGCACCTGCGCCAGGGCCTCCCCGAGTACATGGTCCCCGCCACCTTCGTGGTGCTGGACGCGCTGCCCCTCAACTCCAACGGCAAGGTGGACCGCAAGGCCCTGCCAGAGCCGGAGGCGCCCCAGTCCGGTCACACCTATGAAGCGCCGCGCACGGAAGTCGAAGCGAAGCTGGCCTCCATCTGGGCCGAAGTCCTGCGCCTGCCCCAGGTGGGCGTGAAGGACTCGTTCTTCGAGCTGGGTGGACACTCGCTGCTGGCCACCCAGGTCGTGTCGCGGGTCCGCGCGGAGTTCAGCGTGGAACTCCCCCTGCGCGCGCTCTTCGAGTCCCCCACGGTAGAGGCGCTCGCCGGGCGGCTGCGCGGGAGCGCGACCTCCCAGGCTCCGAAGCTCACCCGCGTCTCGCATGACGGTCCGCTGCCGTTGTCTTTCGCCCAGCAGCGGCTGTGGCTGTTGGATCAGCTCCAGCCTGGGGACGCGTCGTACAACATCCCCACCGCGCTCCAGCTCTCGGGGCAGTTGGACGTCGAGGCCCTGCGCCGTGCCTTCGAGGCACTCGTTGCCCGCCACGAAGCCCTGCGCACCACCTTCCACGAGCACCAGGACCAGCCCATCCAGACCGTCCACGCTTCCAGTGGTTGGACACTGCCGCTCGTGGACCTCGCCACCCAGCCGGAAGCGCTGCGAGAGGAAGAGGCGCGGCGACTGGCCAACGCGGAAGCACGACGGCCGTTCGACCTCGCCAGAGGCCCGCTGCTGCGCAGCACGCTGGTGCGGCTGGCCGAGGACTCACACCTGCTGCTCGTGACGATGCACCACATCGTCTCCGACGGTTGGTCCATGGGCGTGCTCGTCCGGGAGATGGTGGCCTTCTACGAGGCCTTCTCCACGAACAGCACGCCGGCTCTCGCGCCGCTGTCCGTGCAGTACGCGGACTTCGCGGCCTGGCAGCGAAACTGGCTCCAGGGAGAGGTCCTGGATGCACAGCTCCATTACTGGAAGCAGCAGCTCGTGGGAGCCCCCGCGGCGTTGGAGCTGCCCACGGATCGTCCGCGTCCGCCCGTGCAGTCACACCGGGGCGCCACGGTGGACGTGCACATCCCTTCGGAGGTCTCTCACGCGCTCAAGGCCCTGGCACAGAGGGAAGGCGCAACGTCCTTCATGACGTTGCTGGCTGCGTTCCAGGTGCTCCTGTCGCGCTACTCCGCGCAGGATGACGTCAGCGTGGGCACGCCCATCGCCGGCCGCACCCAGGCGGAGACCGAAGGCCTCATCGGCTTCTTCATCAACACGCTCGTCCTGCGCACCCAGCTGAATCCTCGCGCGACCTTCCGCGAGCTGCTGTCCCAGGTCCGAGGCACGACCTTCGCGGCCTTCGAGCACCAGCACCTTCCGTTCGAAAAGCTCGTGGAAGCCGTGCAGCCCACGCGCGACCTGAGCCGCAGCCCGCTCTTCCAGGCCATGTTCGTCCTGCAGAACACGCCGAATGAGGCACTGCGTCTGCCGGGGCTGTCCTTCCAGGCGCTACCGCTGGAAGCACACTTCGCCAAGTTCGACCTCTCCCTGGGTCTGCGTGAAGGCCGGGACGGATTCGTCGGCACGCTGGAGTACGCGACGGACCTGTTCGACGCCGAGACCCTCCAGCGTATGGCCGGACACTTCGGTGTGTTGCTGGAGGCGATTGCCACGAAGCCGGACACAAGGCTTGGCGACCTGCCGCTGCTTACGGATGCCGAGCGCCAGCAGCTCCTCGTCGAGTGGAATCCCCCTGCATCACAGACGCCGCAGGAATCCAGCATTCCAGCCATGGTCGAGGCACAGGCGCACCGCACGCCGGATGCGCTGGCCGTCATCACGCCCGAGCGGCAGCTGACGTACCGGGAGCTGGACGCGAAGGCGAACCAACTCGCCCACCGCCTGCGTGGACTGGGCGTCGGGCCTGAAGTCCGCGTCGGCCTGTGCGTCGAGCGCACTGAAGACCTCGTCATCGGTGCCCTCGGCATCCTCAAGGCCGGTGGTGCCTACGTGCCGCTGGACCCCAGCTACCCGCGTGAGCGTCTGGGCTGGCTGCTGGAGGACGCACAGGGCCCCGCTCTCGTCGCGCATTCGCATCTGCTCTCCGCCCTGCCGGAGACCTCCGCCACGCCGGTGTGCCTCGACTCGGATGAGGAGCTGGCGAAGCAGCCGACGACGGCTCCGCCGGTGGACATCCACGCCGGGCACCTCGCCTATCTCATCTACACCTCCGGCAGCACCGGCCGTCCCAAGGGCGTCGCCATCTCCCACGGCAATGCCGTGAAGTTCCTCCATTGGGCCCTCGCCACGTTCTCTGCCGAGGAACTGAAGGGCACCCTCGCCGCGACGAGCCTCAACTTCGACCTCTCCGTCTTCGAACTCTTCGCTCCGTTGAGCAGTGGTGGTGCGGTGGTGGTGGCTCGCAACGCCCTGCATCTGGCGGAGCTGCCCACCGCACCCCACGTCACCCTCATCAACACCGTGCCCTCCGCCATGGCGCAGCTGCTGCGTCTGGGTGCGGTGCCTCCGAGTGTGCGCGTCATCAACCTCGCGGGCGAAGCCCTGCCGGAGACGCTCGCGAAGCAGGTCTACGCCGTCCCGACGGTGCAGAAGCTCTTCAACCTCTACGGCCCGTCCGAGGACACCACCTACTCCACGGCCTCTCTCGTCGGTCGTGACGAAGTGCCGCTTATTGGCCGCCCGCTTCCCTCGACGCGCGCCTACGTGCTGGACGCGTCACTCCAGCCGGTGCCCGTCGGTGTCGCAGGCGAGCTGTACCTCGCAGGAGAAGGCCAGGCGCGCGGCTACCTGCTGCGCCCGGAACTCACCGCGGAGCGCTTCGTGCCGGAGCCCTTCGGTCCTCCGGGCGGCCGCATGTACCGCACGGGCGACCGCGTCCGTTACCGTATGGACGGGCGCCTGGAGTACCTGGGCCGCATCGACTTCCAGGTGAAGGTGCGTGGCTTCCGCATCGAGCTGGGTGAAATCGAAGCCGCTCTCCGTCGCGCTCCGGGACTCAAGGACGCCGTCGTCGTCGCGAGGGGTGAGGCCTCCGACAAGCGCCTCGTCGCCTACGTCACGCCCAAGGCGAATACCTCCCTGGAAGTGGAGGCCCTCAAGGCCCACCTGCGCCAGGGCCTCCCCGAGTACATGGTGCCCACCACCTTCGTGGTGCTGGACGCCCTGCCCCTCAACTCCAACGGCAAGGTGGACCGCAAGGCCCTGCCCGAGCCGGAGGCGCCCCAGTCCGGCCACACCTACGAAGCGCCGCGCACGGAGGTCGAAGCGAAGCTGGCCTCCATCTGGGCCGAAGTCCTGCGACTGCCCCGGGTGGGCGTGAAGGACTCCTTCTTCGAACTGGGTGGGCACTCGCTGCTGGCCACCCAGGTCGTGTCGCGGGTCCGCGTGGAGTTCAGCGTGGAACTCCCCCTGCGCGCGCTCTTCGAATCCCCCACCGTGGAAGCGCTCGCGGTTCGTCTGGTGGGGCTGACCCGCACGAGCACTACTCAGCTCACCCGCGTCTCGCATGACGGTCCGCTGCCGTTGTCCTTCGCCCAGCAGCGGCTGTGGCTCATTGATCAGCTCGAACCGGGCAGCCCGCTCTACAACGTGCCCATCGCAGTTCGGCTGGAGGGCCACCTGCGCACGGGCGTGCTGGAGCATGCCCTGCAGGAAGTCGTGCGCCGACACGATGCTCTGCGCACCACCTTCACCCAGGTGGACGGAGAGCCGGTCCAGCGCATCCACTCCGACAGTCAGCTGCCCCTGGGGCTCGTGGACCTCTCGAACGTGCCGGAGGCGCAGCGAGAGTTCGAAGCGCGGAGCCAGGTGGAACAGGAGATGCGCCGGCCCTTCGACCTGCGCACGGGGCCGCTCCTCCGCACGCTGCTCTTCAAGCTGGCAGAACACGAGCACGTGCTCGTCGTCACCCTGCACCACATCGTCTCTGACGGCTGGTCGCTGGGAGTGCTTGTGCGGGAAGTCTCGGCCCTCTACGCGGCCTTCTCCGCCAGCCAGCCGTCGCCCCTGACTGCGCTGCCGGTGCAGTACGCGGACTATGCCTACTGGCAGCGCCGCACGCTCGCGGGCGAGACGCTGCGGCAGGAAATGGCCTACTGGGAAGTGAAGCTCTCCGGCGCTCCAGCCGTGCTGGAGCTGCCCACCGACTTCCCCCGCCCGGCCGTCCGGAGCACCGCGGGTGCAACCCTCGGCTTCACCCTGTCACGTGAGTTGACGGAAGCCCTGCGCGGACTGGCTCACCGTGAAGGCGGCTCGCTCTTCATGGTGCTGTTGGCCGCCTGGCAGGGCCTGCTTGCGCGCTACACGGGGCAGCAGGACCTCAGCGTGGGCTCGCCCATCGCCGGCCGCACGCGCGCGGAGACGGAGGGGCTCATCGGCTTCTTCGTCAACACGCTCGTCCTGCGTGCGAAGGTGGACGAGGGCCAGTCCTTCCGCTCGCTGCTCCAGCAGGTGCGCGCCACGGTGCTGGAGGCCTACGAGCACCAGGAGGTGCCCTTCGAGAAGCTGGTGGAAGTCCTCCAGCCGACGCGCAGCCTCAGCCACACGCCTCTCTTCCAGACGCTGCTCGCGCTCCAGAACGTGCCCACGGAGGACGTGCGGCTGCCGGACCTCCGGCTGCGAAGGCTGGAGACCACCCACTCGACGTCGAAGTTCGACGTGAGCGTCTTCTTCACGGAGACGTCCGAAGGGCTGCGAGGCACGCTGGAGTACAGCACCGCCCTCTTCAAGCAGAGCACCGTGGAGCGGATGGCCGCCCACCTGCGCACGCTGCTGGAGGCAGTGGCCGCGAAGCCCGAGCAGGCCATGGCCCACCTGCCGCTCCTCTCCAACGACGAGCGCCAGCGCCTCCTCGTCGAGTGGAACGACACCACCGTCACCAGCCCGATGGAGGTTCCCATCCACGTCCACTTCGCCCGGCAGGCGCAGCGCACACCTCACGCTGTCGCCCTCGTGCTGGGGGATGACTTGCTGACGTATGCCCAGCTGGATTCACGCGCGAACCAACTGGCCCATCACCTGTGGGCCCTGGGCATCGCCCCCGGTGCACGCGTCGGCCTCGCCGTCGAGCGCTCCTTCGAGCTGGTGACCGCGCTCCTCGCCATCCTCAAGGTGGGCGCGGCCTTCGTCCCCGTGGACCGCAATGCGCCCGTGGAGCGCATCGAGATGCTGCTGGAGGACGCGGACGTGGACGTGGTGGTCACGCACCAGCCCTTCGCTTCGTTGCTCCCCGCCACCGGCACCCGCGTCTGGTTGGACGCCCAGTCCGCGCAGATTGCATCGCGGCCCACGCATGCGCTGGATGTCCGCGTGGACGGTGATGCCCTCGCCTACGTGATGTTCACCTCCGGCAGCACCGGCCGTCCCAAGGGCGTCTGCGTGCCTCACCGGGGAATCACCCGCCTCGTGCTCGGCAGCACCTTCATGCGCTTCGGGGCGGATGAAATCTGGCTCCAGGCCGCCCCTGTTGCCTTCGACGCGTCCACGCTCGAAATCTGGGGTGCACTGCTGCACGGCGCGAAGCTCGTCCTCGCGCCGCCGCACTCCCTCTCCCTGGAGGAACTGGCCGCCCAACTGCGTCACCACCGCGTGACGTCACTGTGGCTCACCGCCGCCCTCTTCGAGCAGATGGCCCTGCACCAGGGCGAAGCGCTCGCGGGCGTGCGTCAGGTCCTCGCCGGTGGCGACGTGCTGCCTGCCTCCCGTGTGCGCGAACACCTCGCGCGCATTCCGGAAGGCACCACCTTCCTCAACGGCTATGGCCCCACGGAGAACACCACCTTCTCCGCCACCTTCGCCATGCAGCACGGCACGCGGATGGAAGGCGCCATCCCCATTGGCCGGCCGCTCTCCAACTCCACGGTGTACGTCCTCGACGCGCACCTGCACCCGGTGCCCGTGGGTGTCGCCGGTGAGGTGTACGTCGGCGGCCAGGGCCTGGCCTGGGGCTACTTGAACCGCCCCGAGCTGACCGCGGAACGCTTCGTCCCCCACCCCTTCGCCTCCACGCCGGGCGAGCGCCTCTACCGCACGGGAGACAAGGCCCGCTGGAAGGCGGACGGCACGCTCGACTTCCTCGGCCGCGTCGACTTCCAGGTGAAGGTGCGTGGCTTCCGCATCGAGCTGGGCGAAGTCGAAGCCGTTCTGCGCTCCGCCACCGGCGTCAACGAGGCCATCGTCGTGGCTCGGGGCTCGGACGCGGACAAGCGCCTCGTCGCCTACGTCACCGCGAGCGAAGGCCACTCGCTAAACGCCGACACCCTCAAGGCAGGCCTCAAGCAGCACCTGCCCGAGTACATGGTGCCGTCTACCGTCGTGGTGCTGGACAAGCTGCCCCTCAACTCCAACGGCAAGGTGGACCGCAAGGCCCTGCCCGAACCCGATGCCCACACTGTTGAAGCCCGGGACTTCGTCGCGCCCCGAGACGCGCTCGAAATGCAGCTCGCCCGCATCTGGGAGGACGTCCTCGGTGTCCGCTCCGTCGGCGTCCGCTCCAGCTTCTTCGAGTTGGGCGGCCACTCCCTGCTCGCCGTGCGCATGGTCGCCGCCGTGCGCGAGCACCTGGGCCAGTCGATTCCCCTCTCCGTCCTCTTCCAGCAGCCCACCGTCGAGCAGCTCGCCCAGGTGCTCCGCGACGACTCGCAGACCTGGACGCCCCTCGTCCCGCTGGAGCGAGGAGAACCCGGCCAGCGGCCCCTCTTCCTCGTCCACCCTGGCGGCGGCAACGTCCTGGCCTACTCGGAGCTGGCGCGCAGGCTGGGGCCGTCACTGCCCGTCTACGGCCTCCAGTCACGCGGCCTCGACGGGCGGCCCGTCGCCGAGTCCATCGAGGAGATGGCCAGCCTCTACATCGAAGCCCTCCGCACGGTGCAGCCGCACGGCCCCTACCAACTGGGCGGCTGGTCCCTGGGCGGAGTCATCGCCTACGAGATGGCCCGCCGCCTGCGCGAGGCTGGCGAAGCCGTGGAGCTGCTCGCCCTCATCGATGCCCACGTCCACGGCCTGACGAAGCCCGCCCAGGAGGCCACGCAGCTCGACTCCGAGGCCCGCGCGAGGCTCGCCTTTGCCCACGCCACCGCTACCGCCTTCGGCCAGGAGCTCTCCGCTTCGGACGAAGCGCTGGCACAGGGCGACGACGCGATGCTGGACCACCTGCTGAAGGAAGGGCTCCGGGCGCGCATCCTCGACGCTCAGTCCGGCCCCGCCCAGCTGCGTGCCCTCTTCAACGTCTTCCGGGCCAACCTCTTCGCCCATGAGAAGTACGTCCCCCAGCCGTACGACGGCACCGCCCTGCTGCTGAGCGCCAGCACCGTCGCCGCCGGGATTCCGCGTCACCGCGGCTGGGAGCCCCTGGTGCGTGGCGGGCTGGAGGTGCACGACGTGCCCGGCGGCCACCACGAGCTGATGCAGGACCCGCACCTCGGGTCCGTCGTCGAGCACCTGCGCCGGGCCCTGTCGTCCCTCACGCAGGCCGAAGCCACCGGCAGCTGAACCCTGCTCCCCTTCCGTGTCCGCGGCCCAGGCACGGAAGGGGCGACGACCGAAGCTAGAGCTTCAGCCGCTTGAACACGGGCTCCGGGATGCTGCGGATGATGAGCATGATGAGCGCCCAGAAGCCGGGCACGTAGACCTCGTTCTTGCGCCCGTCCGCGGCCTTCAGCAGGCCACGCGCCACCTGCTCCGGCGACGCGAAGAGCTTGTTCTTCGGCACGTGGGCCGTCATCGGCGTGTCCACGAAGCCGGGCTTCACCGTCACCACCGCCACGCCGGACTTCGCCAGGCGGTTGCGCAGGCCCTGGAGGAACACGGTCAGCGCGCCCTTGGACGCGCCGTACACGTAGTTGCTCTGCCGGCCCCGGTCTCCCGCCACCGACGAAATCACCACCAGCGTGCCGGCCTTCTGCGCCTCGAAGCGGTTGGCCAGCTCCGTCAGCAGCGACGCGGCGGAGAGGAAGTTCGTGCGCAGCACCACCTCCGCCGCCGCCCACGAGCGCTGGCTCTCCGCCTGGTCTCCCAGCACGCCATGCGCCAGCACGGCCCCATCCAGTCCGCCCAGGGCCTGCCACGCGCGCTCCACGAGGCTCGCGTGCGCTTCGCAGTCGTTCAAATCCAGCGCGCGGAACTCCACCTTCTGCGCGCCGCGCGTGGACGCGTCCCGGGCCACCGCCTCCAGGTTCGCGGCGTTGCGGCCCACCAGGTACAGCGACGCCCCGCGCGCGGCGAGCAGCCGCACCGTGGCCTGGGCAATGGCGCTCGTGGCGCCGAGGACGATGACTTTCTTCATGGGAGGGCGGCCTGACGGTCTTCCTGCGCGGGCAGGGGCAGCGGCACCGGGTTCACCCGGCGCCAGAAGGAGGACGAGAACGCGGGGTCGATGTACGCGGAGAACTGCTCACGCTTGGGGAAGTACGCCGCGAAGCTCTCCGGACTCATGCGCGCGTCCTTGGCCGGGTACACCGCCCCGCCCGCCTCGCGCGTCACGCGGTCCAGCGACTCCACCAGCCGCCACGTCTTCTCCCCCTGGTTGGCGAAGTCCAGGGCCAGCGTGTAGCCGGGGCGCGGGAAGGACAGCCACCCGGGCGAAGGCAGGTCGCCGAACGTCTTGAGCACGGACAGGAAGCTGGGCAGCCCACCCCGGGCGCTGCGCTCCAGCAGCTCCTTCAGCGCGTCGCGCGCGGTGGCGTGGGGCACCACGCACTGGAACTGGAGGAAGCCCCGGCGGCCGTAGATGCGGTTCCAGCCGTACACGCTGTCGAGCGGGTAGAAGAACGGATCGTAGTGCACGAGCCGGGGCGACGGCTTCATCCGCTCCCGGTGGTAGTACAGGAAGTTGAAGGCGGACACCGACAGCCGGTTGAGGCAGAAGCCCGGCAGGTCGATGGGCACCGCGAGCCCGCTGCCATGCGACAGGTGGCTCTTCGCCAGGGGCAGCCGCTCGAACTGCGTGGGCGCGAAGTTGCCCCGGTAGAACAGGCCGCGCCCCAGCTTGCGCCCGCGCGCCAGGCAGTCCACCCACGACATGGTGAAGTCGTGGTCGGCCTCGGACTCCGCGGACACGCGCATGAAGCCGTCCAGGTTCTCGAACGGGACGGTCTCCTGCACCACGAAGGGATTGCGGATGGGCGCAAGCTGCACCTCCGCCCAGGTGACGAGCCCCGTGAGCCCCAGGCCGCCAATCGTCGCGCCGAACCAGTCCGGGTTCTCGTCGGGCGCGCACATCCGGCGGCTGCCGTCCGAGCGCACCAGCTCGAACCTGCGCACGTGCCGGCCGAACGTCCCGGCCCGGTGGTGGTTCTTGCCGTGCACGTCGTTGGCGATGGCGCCGCCCACCGTGACGAACTTCGTGCCCGGCGTCACCGGCAGGAACCAGCCGCGCGGCACGGCCAGCCGCAAGAGCGTGTCCAATGACACACCCGATTCGCAGCGCACCACGCCCGTCGTCGGGTCGAAGTCGATGAGCCGGTCCAGGCCCGCGGTGAGCAGCACCGTGCCCCCGCCGTTGAGACACGAATCGCCGTAGCTGCGGCCCAGGCCATGCGGCAGCACGGGCCCATCCACCTGGGGCAGCGCGTCCGAGCGCCACGTCAGCGCGCGCGTCCGCTGCTCCACTCGGGGGAAGCGGCCCCAGGAATCCGACGTGCTCATCGCCATGCTCCCGTCACGTCGCCACCCACAGCACCAGCGCGGCGACCGCGCCCACGACGTAGCTGACGCGGTCCCTCAGCGCGAAGACGAGCGGGTCCTCGTTCACGAGCCCCCGGTGCGCCAGCAGCCAGATGCGCCCCACCCAGTACAGCATCACCGGGCACAGCAGCCACAGCCGCTCCGGGTGGGCATACAGCGCCGTCACCTCCTTGCTGGTGATGTAGAGGGCCAGCACCAGCACCGACACCTGGCCGGACGCCGCGCCCAGGCTCGCGAGCTGCTCTTGGTCCTGCGCCAGGTAGCCGCGCCCGTGGGCGGACGTCTCGTTGGACTGGCGCAGCCGCCGCACCTCGCTCAGCCGCTTGAGCAGGGCCAGCGACAGGAAGAGGAAGGTGCTGAACATGAGCAGCCAGCTCGACGTGGGCACGCCCACCGCCAGCGCGCCGCCGAAGATGCGCACCGTGTAGAGGCCCGCCAGCACCAGCACGTCCAGCATCACCACCTGCTTGAGGCGCAGCGAATACGCGAGCGTGAGCACGAAGTACGCGGCCAGCAGCCCAAAGAACGACAGGGGCAGCGTCGCCAGCGCCAGCGCCGCGGCGGCCACCAGCAGCAGCGGCGCCAGCACGACGCCCGCGCGCACCGGCAGGGCCCCGGACGCGAAGGGCCGCAGTGACTTGGACGGGTGCCGCCGGTCCGACGCCAGGTCCAGCAGGTCGTTGATGATGTACACGCTGGAGGCGCAGAGGCTGAAGGCGAGGAACGCCAGCACCGCGCGCGGCGCCATGCCGCCCTGGGTGGCCTTGTGCGCCGCCAGCACCGGCACGAAGACGAGCGCGTTCTTCGCCCACTGGTGCACCCGCAGCGCCTTCACCCAGGGGCGCAGCCCGCCAGGAGGGGCCTCGAAGACACGGTGCACGGGGCGGCCCAGGCCCTGGACCTGGCGCAACACGCCCGCCGGAGCATGCACCACGATGATCTGCCGGCACTCGCGCCACAGGTGCAGGTCCACCGCGTCGTTGCCCGCGTAGTCGAAGCGGCCCAGCAGCTCGCGCAGCCGCTCCAGCTTCCGCGCGCCGGACAGGTTCACCCCGCCTTCGCTGGCGACCACCGTGTGGAAGAGGCCCAGGTGGGCGGCCACCGCGTCGGCGATGCTCCGGTCCGCGGCCGTGGCGAGGACGAGCCGCCGCCCCCGGGCGTGCTCCTCGCGCAGGAAGGCCAGCACGTCCGCGTTGTAAGGCAGCGAGGTGACGTCCAGCGGAGCCCGGCGGGCCACCTCCGCCTTGAAGAAGGCCTTGCCCCGGAGCACCCACAACGGCACCAGCAGCAGCAGCCACGGCGCGTGCTTGAGGAGCACGAGCAGGTTCTCGTGCAGCGTGTCCGTGCGCACCAGCGTCCCGTCCAGGTCGACCGCGAGCGGGACGTCGAGGGCGTCATCGGAAATGGGAGCTTGAGGCTGCATGAAGGGGGCCCGCAGGGTAGCCCAAGGGCCCGGGGCGTCCACCGTTCCGTGCCCCCACGAAGGCCGAAGCCCCTCCAGGCGACGGTCCTCCTGGCCGCCGTCCGGACGGGAGGGGGTCCCGTCCGTGCCTCAGAGCGACTTCAGGAAGGCGAGCAGCGCGGACCGGTCCTCCCGGGGCAGCCGCACGTAGCGAGCCTGCGCGGGGGCCGCCTCCCCTCCGTGCCAGAGGACGGCCTCCTCCAGGGAGCGGGCCCGGCCGTCGTGCAGGAAGCGGGTGTGCCGGTTGACGGCCTCCACCAGTCCAATGCCCCACAGCGGCGGCGTGCGCCACTCGCTGCCCGTGGCCAGCCCGTCCGGGCGCCCGTCCGCCAGTCCCTCGCCCAGGTCGTGCAGCAGCAGGTCCGTGTAGGGGTAGATGACCTGCCGGGACACCTCGTCGAAGCCCTCCACCGGCCCCGTCTCCTGGGGCGTGTCCACGTGGCACGCCGCGCAGCCGATGGCGCGGAAGACGGCATGGCCCCGCTGGACCTCCGGCGCCTCCCAGTCGCGCCGCTTGGGCACGGCGATGAGGCGCATGTAGATCATCAGCAGGTCCATGTCGTCCTGGGACACCTCCGGTTCACCCGGGGTGTCCCGGCCCTGCTCCTGGCGGTAGAGCGTCGTGGTGACGCCCATGTCCGCGACGAGCGCATGCGCCACCTGCTGGCGCAGCGTGGGCTGATTGGCCTTCCACCCGAAGCGGCCCAGGCGCGTCTCGCCCGTCTCCACGTCGAGCACCCGGTTGACCCGGCCGGAGATGCCGTCCTGGTCGCGGTCCTCGGGGTCGGCGCGGGCCACGATGTCGGCCTCTGGCAGCGCCTCCAGCAGGCCCAGTCCGAAGTTCACGGGTGACACGCGGGCGGAGAACATGGCGCCGTCGCCCAGGGGGCCGTGCACCAGCCCCTGGAACTGGTAGCGCGGGCGCACCAGCGAGTACGGCTCACCGGTGGCGAAGGTGCCGCGCGTCTCCTCGAAGTCGACGCGGACGTGGCCCTCGGCGACCTGGCCCTCCACGGCGTGCGCGTCCAGCTGCATGCCGTACAGCGGGTGGGGACTGGCGCCGTCGGGCGCGCTCAGCTGGAACGCCAGCGAGACGGGCGCCTCCGTGGGGCTCGCGGGCGGCTGGCCCCGGCCGTCCTTCACGTGGCAGGTCATGCAGCCGGTGGCGCTGAAGAAGGGCCCCGCCACGGCGGGACGCAGGCGCGAGTCGCTCCAGTCGCGATCGAAGACGCCCTTGCCCGCGTAGAAGTCCGGCCAGCGCGAGCGCGGCATGTTCATGGGCGCGCGCCCGAAGGCATTGCGGCCGGTGTCCGTCACCGTGGTGGCACCGCCTGCCTGCTCCACGTGAGGCAGGACGACGGGGGGAAGCGCGCCCAGCACCAGGGGTTCGGGGCGGCGGACGACGGTGGCCCACGCGGCGCCGATGAGCAGCGCTCCGGCGGAGATGCCAGCGAGAGACCAGGGCACACGCATCGTCACGACTCCTCGATGGGAAGACACAGGCGGACAGACACCACCGGGCGGGAACGAGGCGCCCCCACCCGGTGGAGGAACAGCTTACTTCTCCTGGCCGAAGGACTCGCCCGTGACGAGGAAGTCCGTGGCGCTGGCGTTCACGTCGATGCCGGAGAAGTGGCGGTACGGGTAGGCACCGTCGCCAATCTCCTCGATGAACTCCACCGTGTCGCCGACGATGGCCTTGCCGTCCGCCCCCCTGAGGGAGAACGTCGTGCCCGGCGAGTTCAGGCGCCAGCCGCAGGCACCGTCGAAGCCGGAGTCCTGGGCGTAGACGGAGCGGTAGGAGAAGAAGTGCCAGTGCATGTTCCACCAGTTCACGAAGGACCACCAGTCGTAGAACGTGATGGAGAAGGACGCAGGCTGCTGCGTGGTGTTCACGAGCCGGCCGTCGCGGTACACGTTCATCCGGTAGTTGCCCGCGGGCGAACCGGTGAAGCCCGGCGTCACGGACACCTGGCGGTCGGCGCTGGAGGTGATGCTCAGCGTGCTGACGACCTGATCGCCGTCACGCGCGGACAAGGCGACGCTGCCCTTCTGGCTGCCCACGCGAATCTGGGCTTCCTGGGACCAGTTGATGGCGGCATTGAACGTGCTGGAGACGCCGTCCGTCTTCGCGTCCTTCAGCCCGTTGACCTGCACGCCCTTCTCGGAAGCGGCCAGGGACGCGTTGCCCTTGGCGCAGGTGGTGATGCCATCGAACCGCTGCACGCAATCCGCCTTGGCGGAGAGCGTCGCGGACTGCGAACCTTCGGGAGACTGCGTCGGCTCACCCTGGCAACCAGCCACCAGGCTCAGGAACGCAGCCGCCAGGAGGCGACTCGTCATCTGCAGATGCATGTGTGGGACCTCGACTGTGTGGGGGACACTGTCTGCTTCACTCACAACGGACGGAGACGCGGGCGCCCGGCAGGCGGATGCAGGGGGAGGCACCGGACGCGCGTTCCAGGTCCGTGTGTCTGCACCTGCCGCGCCACATCCCAAGATTTTGGGGCTTTCCTCGGAAGGCCTCGCTGCGGATGACACGGGTGTCGTGGCCGCTGTAGCGGCGCCGGTTACAGGAGCACGGCAGTGTGTGTCCCTCAGTGTCACAGCCACGCGCCCGGTGGCTTGCGCCAGACGCGGCACGGGGCTAGGGAATCGCCCCTCGTATGTCGGCGCTCGCGGAACTGCTCGAAGCCATCCGGGAGGAGTCAGGCCCGGCCACGTGGTCCGCCGGACAGGCCCTGTCTCGTGCGGGGGTCGTGTCGGTGCAGTCCGTGGACGAGGAAGAGGTCGTCCTGCGGGTCCGCATCCCCGGCCGCCCCACCCCGCTCACCACGACCCTCTACCCCGAGGATGAAATCTGGGAGTGCGACTGCCGGGGGAAGGTGGACCCGTGCGAGCACGTCATCGCCGCGGCCATCGTCCTGCGCCAGGCGGAAGGAAGGAAGGCCACGGCGGCGGCCTCTCCTGCCCGTCCGGGCCCTGCCGCCGCCGCGCCGCGCCCCGGCGCCACGCCGAAGACAGAGCGGCTGGTGTACCGCTTCAAGCGCGCGGACGGAGGCCTCCAGTTGGAGCGGCTGGTGGTCCGGCCGGACAACACCGCGCGGCTGCTGGCCCGGAGCCTCGCGTCCGTGCTCCAGAGCCCCGTGGAGGCCGCGCGCATCCACGTGGATCCGTGTGATCTGCTCGCGGACAAGCTGCTCGCGCAGCCCACCCGGGGAGCGCTGCCGCAGAGCAAGCTGGACGCCCTGCTGCACGTGCTGGAGAAGGCGCGCACCGTCCTCTTCGACGGAGCGCTCGTCTCCGTCTCCAACGAGCCGCTCCTCCCGCGAGTCACCGTCGAGGACCGGGGCGAGCAGACCGTGCTCAAGGTGGAGAAGGATCCGCGCATCAACGAGCTGGTGAGCCCCGGCGTCGCGCTGTGCGCGGGAGCGCTCTGCCGGCTGGGAGAACTATCCCTCACCGGCGCGCGGCTGGAGAACCTGCCCCAGGAGCGCGTCTTCGCCCCGGAGCAGCTGGCGGACCTGACGAGCAAGGTGCTGCCGGACTTCGCGAGGCGCATGCCGGTGGACGTGAAGAGCCGGCGGCTGCCGCCCATCGACCGGACGCTCAAGCCGCGCATCTCGCTGGAGTTGGACAAGCTGGACACGGGGCTCTCGGTGCTGCCCACGCTGGTGTACGGCTCACCGCCCACCGCGCGCATCGACAATGGGAAGCTGGTGTACCTCCAGGGCGCCGCGCCGGTGCGCGACGAGCCCACGGAGACGAAGCTCATCCACCAGCTGAGGGACGAGCTGAACATGGCGCCGGGCCGGCGCGTGACGGTCCATGGCAAGGAGGCCGTGCAGCTCGCGGACAAGCTGCGCAAGTGGCGCGGAGGCCTCACGGGGAACGCCGCGGGCGTGGTCAGCCCGGACGTGAAGCTCAGGCCGATGCTCACGCTGGACACGGCCGCCACCGACACGGGTGTGCCGCGAGTGGGCTTCTCGCTCGACTTCCAGGTGGAGGGCCTGGGCCCCGGAGAGAAGCGCACCGTGGACGCGGGAGCGGTGATGCGGGCCTGGGAGGAAGGCCTGGGGCTGGTGCCGCTGGAGGGCGGAGGCTGGGCGCCCCTGCCCACGGGCTGGCTGAAGGCCCACGGCCAGCGAG
The DNA here is from genome assembly GCF_003668895.1 of Corallococcus sp. AB045. Taxonomy (NCBI): domain Bacteria; kingdom Pseudomonadati; phylum Myxococcota; class Myxococcia; order Myxococcales; family Myxococcaceae; genus Corallococcus; species Corallococcus sp. AB045. Next base: position 15,106 of record NZ_RAWN01000056.1, on the reverse strand, counting down.
TGACGGACCTGCTGGCCGCGCGCGAGCGGGACGGCCGGCTCGCGAACCACGCCATCCCCCAGCTCACTGGCCTGTGCGAGGCCTTGGAGCACCCCGCCCCGCCCGTCATGGAGCGGCTCGCGCCCCTGGTGCAGGGCTTCGAGAAGCTCCCCGAGCCCCAGCTTCCGAAGGACCTCACCGCGACGCTGCGCCCGTACCAGTTGCAGGGCGTGAGCTGGCTCACCTTCCTGAGGCAGGCGGGCCTGGGAGGCGTGCTGGCGGACGACATGGGTCTGGGCAAGACGCTGCAGACCATCTGCACGCTGGGCCGGGGAACGCTGGTGGTGGCGCCCACGAGCGTGCTGCCCAACTGGGACGCGGAGGTGAAGCGCTTCCGCCCGTCGCTGAAGGTGTCTGTCTATCACGGCGTGGGGCGCACGTTGGACGAGTCCGCGGACGTGACGCTCACCACGTATGCGCTGTTGCGCCTGGACGCGGCCATCCTCGCGGCGAGGACGTGGGACACGGTGGTGCTGGACGAAGCGCAGGCCATCAAGAACCCGGACAGCCAGGTGGCGCGAGCGGCATACGAGCTGGACGCGGGCTTCCGCATCGCGCTCAGCGGCACGCCCATCGAGAACCGGCTCGAGGAGCTGTGGAGCCTGATGCACTTCACCAACCGGGGCCTGCTGGGCGGGCGCAAGGCGTTCGAGGAGCGCTGGTCCCGGCCGGTGTCGGAGAACCAGAAGGGCGCCGCGGAGGCCCTGCGCGCGCGCATCCGGCCCTTCGTGCTGCGCAGGCTCAAGCGCGACGTGGCGCCCGAACTGCCACCGCGCACGGAGGCCGTGCGGCACGTCACCCTCTCCGAGCAGGAGCGCGCCATCTACGACGCGGTCCACGCCGCGACGCGCGAGGAGGTGGTGTCGCAGCTCGAGGAGGGCGGCAGCGTGCTGAAGGCGTTGGAGGCGCTGCTGAGGTTGAGGCAGGCGGCCTGTCACCCGGCGCTGGTGCCGGGGCAGCAGGCGAGGACGTCCTCCAAGGTGCAGGCGTTGGTGGAGGCGCTCGGCACGGCGGTGGCGGACGGGCACAAGGCGCTGGTCTTCTCGCAGTGGACGTCGATGTTGGACCTCATCGAGCCCGCGCTGAGCGACGCGGACATCGGCTTCATCCGCCTGGACGGAAGCACAGCGAACCGGGGCGCGGTGGCGGCATCCTTCCAGGACGAGAAGGGAGCGCCCGTGATGCTCATCTCGTTGAAGGCGGGAGCGACGGGGCTCAACCTCACGGCGGCGGACCACGTCTTCCTGGTGGATCCGTGGTGGAACCCGTCAGTGGAAGCACAGGCGGCGGACCGGGCGCACCGCATCGGGCAGCAGCGGCCGGTGATGGTGTACCGGATGGTGTCCCAGGGGACGGTGGAGGAGAAGATCCTCCTCTTGCAGGAGAAGAAGCGAGCCCTCTTCGAAGCCGCGCTCGGAGGCGCCTCGGGAGGCGCCGCGCTCACGCGAGCGGACCTCATGCAGCTCTTGGATTGAGTCCATTCCGCGGCGGGGTGGAAGGCGGCAGTCCCCTCCCCCGCCGTGCCTGCGTGGGGCCGGTGACGCTGGACGTCACGAGGAGCATGCGCATCGTCTCGGAGGACAAGTTTCAATCCGAGAGGGAGTCACAGCATGCCAGCATCCATTCCCGAAAAGATGAGGGCCGCGGCGCTCGACCGCTTCGGCGGCCCGGAGGTCCTGGGCATCAAGACCATCTCCGTTCCCACCTGTGGCGACGACGAAGTGCTCCTGCGCGTCGCGGCGGCGGGAATCGGTGCCTGGGATTGGATGGAGCGCGAGGGCCAGATGGCCGAGATGATCCCAGGCGGCCCGAAATTCCCCTACGTGCCCGGAGCCGACGGCGCGGGAGAAATCGCCGCGGTGGGCAAGAACGTGAAGGACCTCAAGGTCGGCGACCAGGTCTACGGCTCCGCGTTCATGAGCAACAAGGGAGGCTTCTACGCGGAGTACGTCGCCGTGAAGGCGGACCAGGCGGCGAAGGTGCCCAAGGGGTTGAAGGTGGAGCAGGCGGCGGGGCTCGCCGCGGACGGACTCACCGGGCTCCTGGGCCTGGAGGAGCACCTCCAGCTCAAGTCAGGGCAGAAGCTGCTCATCTTCGGGGCCAGCGGAGGAATCGGACACATCGCCGTGCAGCTCGCGAAGAGGCTGGGAGCGAAGGTGCTGGCGGTCGCGTCCGGACAGGACGGCGTTGAATTGGCCAAGAGGCTCGGAGCGGACGCAGTCGCGGAAGGCCACCAGGAGGACCTGGAGAAGGTCTGCCGGGAATTCGCGCCAGACGGCTTCGACGCGGCGCTGGTGCTGGCCCGGGGAGACGCCGCCGAGCCCCTGCTCCGCAATGTCCGCAAGGGAGGGCGCATCGCCTACCCGAACGGCGTGGAGCCGGCGCCCAAGGGCCCGGAGGGAGTCGAAACCAAGGCCTACGACGGCATCCCCAATCCGCAAGTGATGAAGCGGCTCAACGAATTGATTGAGGCGGGGCCCTTCCATCTGGAGATTGGCCGGCTCTACGCGTTGGAAGAAGCCGCGAAGGCCCAGCAGGAGGTGCTCAAGCACCACCTGGGCAAGTACGCGATGAAGATCCAATGACGCTCAATGCGGTCCAGTGTCATCCGTGGGGGTGCTGAGCATCCGCACCGCCACGGAGCGGCATTCCGAGCAGACGACCCCGGTGCGCTCCCAGTGCACCTGCGCCTCCAGCTCACCGGGGTCCGCGGAGCCTTCATCCAGCCGTCGGACCAGCGCCGCGAGCGCCTCCGCGGGATTGCCCTCCAGGTCATCCGAAGGGTCGAGCAGGTCCTGCTCCCCTTCCAACACCAGACTGAAGCGGTAGTACACGGCGTGCGCGGCGATGACGCGTCCGCACGTCGCACAGGTCTTGGGGCGTGGGCCGGTCATGGTGACAAGGATAGCGGCGAAGAACCCTGACCGCTTGAATGAAAGCCAGACACCTGACGCGAATTCACTTGCACGAGCCGGGGATCGGACCCGGTGAGGTTACCCGTCATCCTTGCCTCCACGTCCACTGCCCACCAAACCAGTGCTGCACGGCCGCGTGCCCGAGCAGCGTCGTGGGCAGAACCTCCCCTTCCCTTTGAACAGGGGCCTCGACAGCTGGGAGGGCCTACGGAACCCCAGCAGTGCATCGTCGCGGAGGGCGTCACCCGGAGTCGGACACGCCGTTTCGGACGCTGTTCCCTCGGTGGACAATGACCTGGTCCCCGGGTGCGAAGCCCTCCGCCACCTGTGCCCGAAGTCCATTGCATTGCCCCAGCTTCACCGAGCGCAACTAGACTCAAACTGCGTCCGCAGGGGCAATAGGCAGTGCCTCCCGCGATCCCTGAGAGTGCCCTTCGTCCCAAGGGACTGGGAACGCCGGAGGCTGCCTCATGAGGAGAGCTTCAACTTCGCTGGTGCTGTCGCTCGGGCTGGCGCTGCTGCTGGGCTGCTCCGCATCCTCGTCCGACACCGGCTCGGCGCGGTTTGTCGTCGCCGTGCCTCAGGCCCTCTCCTCGGATATCTCGCGCGTCTCCGTCACCTCGAGCGGCCCGGACATCCCCTCCGTGACCGTGGACCTGGCCCCTACGGATGGCGCCTGGGGCGGCACAATCGGCAACATTCTCGCCGGCCCTGACCGCTCCTTCCTCGCCCAGTCCTTCGACGCCTCGGGCACCCTGCGCTTCGAGGGCTCCGTCACCGGCGTCACCATTTCCGCGAGCCAGACGACCCTGGTCGCCATCACCCTCCAGCAGGTCAATCGTCCGCCTCCGTTCGACAATGAGGCGCCAGTCATTGACTCCCTGGTGACGTCTGCCACCTCGGTGCCCATGGGCCGCCCCCTCCTGCTGGCAGCCACGGCGCACGATCCCAATCCTGGCGACACGCTCTCCTACGCGTGGAGCGCCACCGCGGGCGCCTTCTCCTCTCCCGCCGCGACCACCACCTACTGGATAGCGCCTGAATCTCCCGGCATTCAAACCCTCACTTTCACCTCGACGGACTCTCGCGGTCTGTCCTCGAGCATCCTCCTCGCCGTCAACGTGACCCCGAGCGGAGCAGAGGGAGATGCGAGGTTGTCCATCTCCTTCAACAGTTCTCCCCGGGTGACCTCACTCAGTGCCACCCCCACGCAGCTCGTGGTGGGGCAACCGACCTCCGTCTCCGTCGGCGCTTCCGATCCTGATGGAGAGAGCCTCTCCTACTCCTGGAGCGCGACCTGCGCCGGCTCCTGGGCCAACGCCTCTTCCAGCTCCGCCCAGTTCACGCCCTCGCTGCTGCCCGCGGGCGCGTGCAACAACTGCCACCTGACGGTCTCGGTCTCAGATGGGCGCGGCGGACTGACCACCGGCACTGTCGCGCTGTGTGTCCGCAACACGCCCCCCGTCAACCACCTTCCTCCCGTCATCGTTCGCTCCTACCGCTCCTCGGACACCGCCACCGCGGGCCAGGTTCTCACCTATGAGGTGGCTGCCAGCGATCCAGAGGGCTCTGCCCTCTCCTTCGCCTGGAGCACCAACACCGGCTCGCTGGGCTCGCCGGACACCAGCACCTCTCACAGCCGCATCACCTGGACAGCCCCCTCCTGCGTCAGTGCCAACACCCCTCCGACCATCGCCGTCACCGTCACCAATGCGTTCAACCTCACGGCCACGCGATCTTTTTCAGTGACGGGACTGCCAGCCTGCACCCCCTCGGGGGGATGGGCCGCGACGGGTTCCATGGCCGAGCCTCGATGGCGCCACACGGCGACGCTGCTGCCTGACAGCAGGGTTCTCGTCGCGGGGGGCGACAACTCGAGCGGCCTCTCCACGACGGTGGAGGTGTATGACCCGGCCTCGGGCACCTGGAGCGTGACCGGCTCCATGACCCAGCCTCGGGAGTTCCACACGGCGACGCTGCTGCCCAGTGGCAAGGTGCTCGTCGCGGGAGGACACGAGAACGGCGAGCTTGCGATGGCGGAGGTCTATGACCCTGCCTCGGGTGCCTGGAGCGCGACCGGTTCCATGGCCCAGCCCCGCTCGAACCACACGGCGACGCTGCTGCCCAACGGCAAGGTGCTCGTCACGGGGGGATTCAGCGTCAGCAGCACCCTCGCGACGGCGGAGGTGTATGACCCGGCCTCAGGTACCTGGAGCGCGACCGGCTCCATGGCCCAGCCTCGCGGCGCGCACACAGCCACGCTGCTGCCCAATGGCAAGGTTCTCGTTGCTGGAGGACAGAACTCCACCAGTAGCGAGCTCGCGACGGCGGAGGTGTACGACCCGGACTCGGGCACCTGGAGCACGACCCACTCCATGGCCGACCCCCGCACCCAACATGCGGCGACACTACTGCCCAACGGTAAGCTCCTCGTCCTGGGAGGAATCTCCTTCGCCAGTCGCCTCGCGACGGCGGAGGAGTATGACCCGGCTTCGGGCACGTGGAGCGCTGCTGGCTCCATGGCGTCACCTCGCAATCTGCCCACGGCAACGCTGCTGACCCGCGGTGAGGTCCTCGTCACAGGCGGAGAAAACCTCGGCGCGAGCCTCGCACTTGCTGAGATGTATGACCCGACCTCGGGCGCCTGGAGTTCGGCTGGCTGCATGGCCGAGTCTCGCGTTTTTCACACGGCGACGCTGCTGATCAACGGCAAGGTTCTTGTCGCGGGGGGAACTGGGATAGACGGCGAGCTCGCGACGGCGAAGGTGTACGACCCGACCTTGAGCGCCGGGCTCCCTCCCGTGATCACCCGCTCCTCGCAATCCTCGGACACGGCTACAGCAGGCCAGGAGATCACCTGCGAGGTGGTTGCCAGCGATCCAGAGGGCTCTGCCCTCTGCTTCTCCTGGGAGGCCAACACCGGCTCGCTGGGCCCCCCCACCAACGGAGCTTCCAACAGCCACGTCACCTGGACAGCTCCCACCTGTGTCAATGCCGGCACCTCCCCGACCATCACCGCCACCGTCACCAACGCCTTCAACCTCGCGGTCGCGCGGAGTTTTTCGGTGACGGGGCTGCCAGTCTGCCCATTCTCAGGAGAATGGACCTCGACGGACTCCATGGCCGAGCCTCGCCAGTCGCACACGGCGACGCTGCTGCCCAGCGGCAGGGTGCTCGTCGCAGGAGGAGCCAACTTGCTCGGGAGCCCCGCGACGGCGGAGGTCTATGACCCGGCCTCGGGTGCCTGGAGCGCGACCGGCGCCCTGGCGCAGTCCCGCTGGAGCCACACGGCGACGCGGCTGCCCGATGGCAAGGTCCTTGTCGCAGGAGGATTTGGCGGTAGCTTCTCCCTCGCGACGGCGGAGGTCTATGACCCGGCCTCGGGGACCTGGATCGCGACCGGCTCCATGGCACAGCCCCGCTGGCTCCACACGGCGACGCTGCTGCCCAATGGCAAGGTGCTCGTCACGGGGGGAGTCAGCGTCACCAGCACCCTCGCGGCCGCGGAGGTGTATGACCCTGCTTTGGGCACCTGGAGCGCGACCGGCTCCATGGCCCAGCCTCGCGGGGCGCACACAGCCACGCTGCTGCCCAATGGCAAGGTTCTCGTCGCGGGTGGAGGCGGCCCTAGCGGTTCCCCCGCGACGACAGAGATATACGACCCTGCCTCAGGTACTTGGAGCGGAACGGGCTCCCTGGCCCAACCTCGCTCCCAACACACAGCGACGCTGCTGCCCGCCGGCACGGTGCTCGTTGCGGGAGGCGACGGAGGTAATGGTCCCCTTGCGACTGCGGAGGTGTACGACCCGGCTTCGGGAGCGTGGAGCGCGACCAACTCCATGATCCAGTCCCGGGTGTTTCACACTGCCACGTTGCTGCCCAATGGCCTCCTCCTCGTTGCAGGGGGTACGGCGGGTAGCGCCTACCTTGCGACAGCGGAGGTGTATGACCCCATCACAGGCACCTGGAATACTGCCGACTCGATGGCTCAACCTCGCTATGCCCACACGGCGACGCTGCTACCCAACGGCACGGTGCTCGTCACGGGAGGGCTCAATTTCGGCACCCCTCTCCCGACAGCGGAGGTATTCAGCCCTGCCTCGGGCAATGTTGGGTTCCTGCGCCAGGATGTCCCCGTCAGCAGGACAGGGAGACGGCTCACGAACATCATGCGCTGAATGAGTTGATCACGACGAGAGAACGCGAATCCCCCGGTCATCACCGCCGCCGTCACCAACGCCCGCCACCTGACATCCGTCCAAAGCTTCATACTGAGGGAGGGGCCGGTCTGCTCGTCCTCCGGAACCCGGAGCCGGATCAGCCCCATGACCGAATCATCTGGCGCGGGGTGGAGGGATTGCCAAAGGGCGGACACGAGCGGGCGGTCGAATTGCTTGCATCCGTGGATGCCCTCAAGCCCCACCAGCACCTGCGGGGCCGCTTCGTGTTCCGCCAGGAGGGTGGCCGACCTCTCACCAAAGGCAAGATGGCGGCACCGCTGAGCCATGCTCTCCGAGCGGCAGGCGTCATCCGTGAAGTGGGGCAAATCGGCTGGCACGACCTGCGCCACAGCTACGGAAGTCATCTCGCCATGCGCGGCGTACCGCTGAAGGTCATTGAGGAGCTGATGGGCCATTCCACGATCGAGATGACGACGCGCGATGCCTACCTGAGCCCTGACACGCGGAGGGCGGCGGTCAGCGTCCTTGACCAGCCCCTTGCGCCAGCGTGCGACACAGGCGGAGGCAGCCACTAAATCACCTGTAACGACTGACCGAAGAAGTGCACGAGCCGGGGATCGAACCCGGACGACTCTTACGAGTCAGCGGATTTTAAGTCCGCTGCGTCTGCCAGTTCCGCCACTCGTGCGTCGTCCTGTTGGCACCTCCAGCTCCGTGCCCCGCCGTGTCCGGTCATGGAACCTACCAGATGCGAGAGGCGCCACGCAGCAAGAGCGGTTCCAGGATAGCGGAAAAACCGCGCCTGTTCACAGCGCGGCGGAGGCGCGTCCCAGGCCCTCGGCCACGGAGGTGAAGGCATCGCGGGTGCGCACGCGGCCCTCCCCGAAGCGTTCAATGTAGAGCCGACGCACGGCGGGGATCTGCGAGGAGCCGCCCGTGAGGAAGACCGCGTCCACCTCTCCGGCGCCCGCGCAGCGCTCCAGCAGGCCCTCGGTCACCTGGCGCAGTTCCTGAAGCAGCGGCTCGCTGGCAGCCTCGAAATCGGCCCGGGTGATGCGCTCGCGCAGGTGGATGCGCGCCTCGTCGAACTCCAGCACCGTCTCGTCCTCGGACGACAGCCGCACCTTGGCGGCCTCGATGGCCCGGAAGAGGCGGTAGCCCAGGTTCTCCATGACGAGGTCATACAGCGCCTTCGCCTCGTCGGGCTTGTCACTGGAGACGAGCATCAACTCCAGCAGCTCCTGGGTGGCCTTCTTGCGGATGAAGGACATTTCATGCCAGGAGAGCAGCTTGGCCATGACGTGCTGGGGCACGGGCAGCCGCTTGTCGCTCACGCCTCGCACCCGGTAGGTCGAGCCCGCGCCAAAACGCGGCAGCAGCGAGTGGCGCATGATCTCCGCGTCGAAGCGGTCACCGCCGATGCGCACACCGGTGGAACCAATCACATCCATCTTGCGGTCCGGCTGGCCTCGTCGCGAGGGCCCCAGCCGCATCAGCGTGAGGTCCGTGGTGCCGGCGCCGAAGTCGGCCACCAGCACCAGCTCGTCCTGGGTGAGCTGGGCTTCGTAGGAGAGCGCGGCGGCGATGGGCTCGATCAGGAACTGGACGTGGGTGAAGCCCGCGAGCTCCGCGGCCCGGCGCAGGCGCTGCTCGGCGAGCGCATCCGCCTCGGGGTCCGAGGAGAAGAGCGCGGGGCGGCCGAGCACGACACGCTCGGGAGCCCCGCCCATGTGGGGCGCCGCGGCTTCGCGCACCCGGCGCAACAACAGCGCCGCCAGCTCCTCGATGAGCCAGGTGCGCTCGTGAATCTGCGTGGCGCGGAAGGAGCTGCTGTGAAGGAAAGACTTCACGGACTGGATGAAGCGGCCCGCGGGGTCGTCCAGGTAGCGCGAGATGGCGGGGGCCCCCGTGTACGCGTCGCGCTCGTCCTCGGGAAAGAAGATGACGGAGCGGTAGAGGCGCGGGTCGCTGTAACCGGTAGAAACGGGCAGCACCCTTCCGTCAGGAAGGGCGAGGGCCGAATTGCTGGTTCCGAAGTCGAGTCCACAGACAGGCATAGGGCTCTTCCTCTACGTGCAAATCGCGGAGATGGATAGCGCCGAGTGCCAGTCCAACCCAGGCTCCAGTGCAGCCCCCGGCCCTCCCCCGGACGCTCAGAGAACGGCGAGAATCTCGATCTCGACATCGGGCTCGGAACAGCTGTCGCCCGGCACCTCCATGCGGGCGCCCGCCTTGCGTCCGATGAGCATCGAACCCGAGCCCAGCCCGCCCCGGTTGAAGACAATCTCGGTGCCGGAATAAGCGAAGGGCTTGTCCGTCTCCGAAGGAGGCGTGATCCACCGCCACTCCACGGCGTTCTCCCGCTCGTCCATGAAGCGCACCTGGACCAACGCACCCACGTCGATGGGCTCATCCGCCTGGAAGAGCCGCAGCCGCGAATTCCTCGCGGCCTCCAGCCCCAGGAGGAGCGTCTTGCGCCGCGCCTCCATGCCCTTCTCCAGAAAGGGACGGTTGTTCTCGCTCATCGTGGCCAGCAGGCTGTCGCGCTCGGCTTCGAGCCCCTCGAGCAGCGACTGGAATCGCTCGCCCCGCATCCCATGAATCTGGGTCTTGTCCTCGGAGGTCAATCTCTTCGCACTCATTTCAGGCACCCCATGTCTTGTATCGAGATGATTCCGCGTGTCCTCATCACCGCCGCGCCCCAGACACCTCACGCGACGGGCGGACGGCCTCCGTGAGCGGCAACTTCCAACCAGGAATGACGCTCGTCGCGCTCGTGGTGTCGAGGTGGCTCGCGATCTGGTAGAGGCGCCGCGCGTCCGGCAAGGGGACACTGAAGCGGTCGCGCAGGTAATACGGCGGGATGGCCTGATAGTGCAGCCGCGCGCGCACCCGCGCGTGGTGGGAGATGGCGGAGAGAGGCACGCGGTAGCTCACGACGTCACAGCCACAGGCGGCGGAGCCATCGGCGGGGTAGTCGGGATCGCCGTCGACCCCGTGCGGCGCGAGCCCCTCTGGCAGCTTGCCATTCTCCAGCAAGGGCTCGAAGGTGGACTTCCAGCCCGTTGGCAACAGCCGGTTGTCCTTGAGCGGTTGGTAGAGCCCCAGGAAGCTCGTGGTCAGCTTGCCGTTGGAATCCGCGATGCGCTCCTCGTAGATTTGCACCTCGTCCTCGCGGGTGATGACCTGGTGGTGGGGCTCGGGCGCGAGGGTGTCCAGCTCACTCGCGAGCACCTCGCCGTCATGTCCGATGATGGCGCCAGCGCCGTTGGTCCGGCCCGAGGCCCACAGCGTCCCGCCGCTGTCATCCTCGATGGAGACCTCGAGGAAGGCGCGGCGGAAGGCCACGCCCGAGGGCAGCTTGTGCCCAGCCTTGTTGGTGACCTTGACGGTGAAGTCGAGGTGGTCTCCGTTCACCGTGGGCACGCCGATCTCGACGGCCGCCGAGGCATCGGCGAAGGCGCGTCCGCTCAAGAGCGCGGTCTTCATCTGCAGGCGCGTCGGCTCGCCATGCTGGTTGGACATGTAATCGTAGTCGGCGAGGCCGAACACACGCGGGGCCTGCGCGAACATGCTGAGCGCGAACAGGTTGATGCCGTTGAGCTGGTGGCGCGAATAGGGCGTGCGCTCCACGAGCTCCACTCCCATGTGCACGTCAGGTGCTCCCGGGATGCTCGCCGTCGGGAAGTCGGTGTCCTCGATGCTCGCGATCTTCTTCTTGAGCGGACTGCCGGCGAAGCTCTTCGGCATATGGCAGTCCTGGCAGCGTTGCGGCGTCGCGCCAGCGTGCCCCTCGTCCTTGACGAACGCGTCGTTCACCCGATAGCTGCTGTTGCGCCACTCGAGGAACGTCGCCTGCTCGAAGAAGAAGCGCTCGTTGGTGCAGGAGCCGACCTTGCGCACGGGCAGCTTCACCACATGGCACGAGCCACAGAGCGCGGAGCTCTTCACCACCTGGCTCCGATCGCCCTCCCCCGACGGCGTCTTGCCTAGCGCGCGCTTCATCGGATCGGCACGTACATCATCGGAGAACGGCCCCTGCACGTCATCCGCTGCGGTCGGCGTCCAGTTGCCCGTGTAGCTGGCGGGCGTCCCCAGGTCCTTGCCACTCATCTGATGGCACACCGAGCAGGAGACACCGTCGCGCGCGAGTGCGCCGTATTTGCCGTCGGGGGCATCGGCGAGCGCGGAAACCATGGCGTGGTCGAACTTGCGTGAAGGCGCGTCCAGGCGCAGCTGCCGCTGACCAGCGGCGCCGTGACAGCTATAGCAGAGGTCGGTGATGTCGTCGGCGCAGTCCTCCCGGTGGTGGGCCTCCCACTCGCGCTGGGCACGGAAGATGGGATCGCGTCCCGCCAGGCCCATCATCGAAACCGACCATTCGCCGTAGGACGAGACATCGGCATAGCGGGGTGTGCCCTCGGCCAGCTCGCCGTCGCGCGCCAGCAACGAGCCGGCACCCGCCAACCCCTGCGCGATGTGGCCGACTCCCGAGTGGCAACTCCAGCATTGATCCGAGGTGAGGAAGGTGTCCGGCTGCTGCTGGGGGGCCTTGGCGAAGACATGATCGAAGAAGCGCGGGATGTCCTCGGACGGCGCGCTCTCGTCGGCCGGAAGGCCGTATTGCGCGACGAATTCCGGATTGGCGCCGCCGAGTGCCAGGGGAATCGTGTCACGATCCGGATGAGGCGCGATGTAGGTGCTGGCAGGCTGGTTCTTGTAATCGTCGTAGTGGTTGTCGGGATTCTGGGCATCCGCCTCGCGCCAGACGCGGCGATAGTCATAGATCGTCTGGGTGCGCGCACGCGTGCCGCCGGTGCTCGCCGGCAGGTGCGTGGTCTGCGCGAAGGTGAAGTCACGCTGCGATGCGTGGCAGCGCAGGCAGACCTGATAGCCGAAGCCGTTGAAGGGACGGCAGTTGTCGAGGCGAAGCGTCTCCGACGAAGTCCACGCCATCGGAGGTCTGCTGCACGCGACCACCCCGTGGCGCACTTCATCCTGGGCGATGTCGCTCCAGAACCAGCCATCGCGCGAGTCCTGGGGCCGGCGGATCATCGGCTGCCAGGCCACCAGCTTGAACACGCCGCCCTCCTCCTTGGCCTCGCCAATCGGCCGGAAGGTCTCCTTGATGATGATCGCCTGCTCGGGAACCTCTTTCTCTGGACGGCCTCGCTGGAGCCAGGCGCTCACCTCGGGGGAGTACCAGACACGCACCCAGCCGTGCGAACTCCCCTGGGTGGGTGTGCCCGTGAGGTGGACACCGTCCTCCCCACTCCAGCCGGGCAACTTGTAACACTGCCGCTCGAGGAAGGCCCGGAGCCGGTTGTTGAGCCCGGCCTCAAGCGGCAGATGCGGCGCCTCGAAGCTTGCGGGAGGCTGAGATGCGGTGATGGTCGCCGCGTCCTCGAACAGCGCCGCATGCAAGCGGCGACACTCCTCGGCGGTGCCGGGAATGTAGCCAGGCTCGTGGTCTGAAGGCACGGGGTCGGAGGAAGGGCTCGGGCTGCGGCAGCCAATGAGCAGCAGCACCAGAAAGACCAACTTCCCTGAGTGGATCGTCATCCCATCAACACTAGCGCACTTCGAGGCGCGAGCGGGTGGATTGGACAGACACAGCCTGAGGGGGCGCGGCCTGCACGGGTGCAGCAGCCGGGGAGATGAGTCCATTCCAACCTGGCCGCCTCCTCATTTCACCCTAACGGCAATATCCACAACAATAGAATCAACGTTTGACGCTCCGCTTCCAAGCCACCCGTCACCCTGGCGAGCCTTGGGCACCCCCACGCCTGGCTATTGACACGGTTCGCTTACCATGTTCAAAAACGGACATGGCAGAAAGTCCAGTCAAAATCGATAGATCGGTCGAAACTGGCGCCCCCAACGGACATGCCTTTGAGAACACTCTCAAGGCCCTGGTGCGGGACAGGAAGCTCTCCTCGGAGGTCCTGAGTGCGCTCTTGGAGGGATTGCGCAGTCGACCTGAGCGGGCGCAGCAAGCCCCACTGCCCTGCGAGATCGCGGTCGCGGGTATTGGCTGTCGACTGCCCCCCGATATCGACACACCCGCTCGCCTCTGGGAGGCCCTGCGCACGGGTCACTGCGGTATCCGGGAGACTCCTCAAAGCCGCTGGGACGTGGAAGCCTACTACGATCCCAATCCTGACCAGCCCGCAAAGACGTACACGAAGTACGGCGGGTACCTTGACCGCATCGACGAATTCGACCCCGCGTTCTTCGGCATCTCGGCCCGTGAGGCGGCCGACATGGACCCGCAGCACCGGCTGCTGTTGGAGGTCGTCTGGGAAGCAATCGAGGACGCGGGCCTTCCCATTGAGCGGCTGAGGCAGCTCAAGACCGGTGTCTTCATCGGGATGAGCACGGACGACTATTACCAGCTCACCGTGGACGACCGCCGGCTCGATCTGCTGACCGCCTACACGAGCCTGGGAACCAGTCGCAGCGTCAGCGCGGGCCGCATCTCCTATCTCCTGGGCTTCAATGGCCCGGCACTGCAGGTTGACACGTCCTGTTCGTCCTCACTGGTGGCGCTCCACCTGGCCGCGCAGAGCCTGCGCACGGGCGAGAGCGACATCGCCATCGTGGCGGGCGTCAACCTCATCCTCTCCCCCCTCAATCCCATCCTTCGCAGCCGCATCAGCGCGCTGTCGCCCACGGGCGTCTGCCGGGCCTTCGATGACTCCGCCGACGGCTTCGTCCAGGGAGAGGGAGTCGCCGCGGTCGTGCTCCGGCGGCTGCCGGAGGCCAAGGCTCATCAGGGCCGCGTCCGCGCCCTCCTGCGCGCCTCCGCCAGCAACCACAACGGTGGCGGCAATGGTCTCACGGCCCCCAATGGCAAGGCGCAGCATCAGCTCCTCAGCGACACCCTGAAGGCGGCGCGGCTCGGCCCGAACGATATCGACTACCTGGAGGCACACGGCACTGGCACCCGCCTGGGCGACCCGATCGAGGTCGAGGCCATCGCCACCACCTATGCCGGCCGCACCACCCCGCTGTTCGTCGGCTCGGTGAAGACCAACTTCGGCCACCTGGAAGCCGCCGCGGGCCTCTTGGCCTTCATCAAGACGGCGCTGGCCGTGGAGCATGGCGAGATCGCGCCTCAGCTCAACTTCTCCACGCCCAACCGGGAGATCGACTGGGAGCATGTTCCGATCCAGGTCGCGGATCGTCTCCTTCCCTGGCCGAGCACGGGGCGGCCCCGGCGCGCCGCGGTGAGTTCCTTCGGCATCAGCGGCAGCAACGCCCACTGCATCCTGGAGCAGGCCCCCGCGGAGCCGGAAGAGGACGCTGCCCCCGCGGAAGACGAGCCGGTGTGCATCGCGCTGTCGGCCAAGAACGACGCGGCGCTCAAGGAACTGGCCCAGCGCCACGCCTCGGCCCTCGCCTCCGGCTCCGCTTGCCCTCGCGACTGGGCCTACAGCACCTGCACCGGCCGCGCCCTCTTCCGCGAGCGCGGCGCCGTCGTGGGCCGCACCTCCCAGCAGCTCGCCCAGGGCCTGCTCGACCTCGCCTCCGGCCGCCTCTCCTCCTGCGTCCTGCGCGGCAGCGCCCCCTCCTCCGGCCGCCCACGCCTCGCCTTCGCCTTGAGTGGCCAGGGCGCCCAGTACGCCGGCATGGGCCGCGCCCTCTACCAGCGCTTCGCCTCCTTCCGCTCCGCCTTCGACGAGCTGGCCGCCCTTCACCGCGACTCCACCGCGGGCCAGTCCCTCACCTCCCTCGTCTTCGACTCCCCTGACGCCGCCCTGCGCGACACGGGCCTGGCCCAGCCCTCCCTCTTCGCCTTCCAGTACGCCCTGAGCCGCCTCTGGCTCAGCCTCGGCGTCTCGCCCTCCGCCCTCATCGGCCACTCCATTGGCGAGTACCTCGCAGCCCACCTCGCCGGCGTCCTCTCCCTTCACGACGCCTACCTCCTGGTGCTCGCCCGCTCCCGCGCCATGGCCTCGCTGCCTCCCG
>NZ_RAWN01000055.1:0-51224 GCF_003668895.1 Corallococcus sp. AB045 | reverse complement strand
GGGGGCATGGGTGGGGCTCCAGGCGGAGGCCCAGTCTACCGCCGCCCGGCCTCCCCCACGAGTCCCCTTCCAGGGATACCCCGTCAGTCCGCGCCCTTGATGCAGGCCACCGGCTTGAGGCGGTGGGCCACCCGGGCGAGTCCCGCCTGCTCCACCGTCTCCAGCACGTCGTCCAGGTTCTTGTAGCAGGGCCCGGACTCGTCCAGCGGCGTGGTGCGGGTGTTGAGCAGGATGCCGGCCTCCGCCATGCGCCGGTCCGTCTCCTCCTGCTGGAGCTGCCGGCGCGCGGCGGAGCGTGACAGCCGCCGGCCGGAGCCGTGGTTCACCGAGTAGATGGACTTCTCCGCCCCGGGCTCCGCGAAGAGGATGGCGCTGCCCGTCTCCATGGAGCCGGGGATGAGGATGGGGTGCCCGGTGGCCTCCCACGTCGTGCCCTTGAGGGCCGGATGTCCCGCCGGAAAGGCCCGCGTGGCGCCCTTGCGTGCGACGAACCTACCGCCCTCGCGCTGGATGAGGTTGTGGCTGATCTCGTAGTAGATGTTCGCGGTGCCGCCGAACACGTCCTCGATCGCCCCGCACACGGCCTCGCCGATGAGCAACCGGTTGGCCACGGCGAAGTTGGCCGCCATGTTGTGCAGGTTCCAGTAGCTGCGGCCCAGAGCGCTGTCCGCGTCCAGCCAGACGAAGTCCTCGCTGCGGCTCTTGAGGCCCAGCTGCGCGGCGCCCGCCACGAAGAAGTGCTTGGCGATGTTCCAGCCGAAGCCCCGGCTGCCGGTGTGGAGCATCACCCAGACGCGGCCCGTCTCATCCACCTGCATCTCGGTGAAGTGGTTGCCGCCGCCCAGGCTGCCCAGCTGGCCGCGCTTGTCGAAGGCGCGCTCTGGGATGGACACGCCGGTGTCCTCCACGGGGATGAAGTCGCGCTCGGTGACGGAGCGGCTGCGGCCCAGGGCCTTGGCGCCGTGGCGTAGGACTTCCTTGAGGGTGGGTTCGCTGAGCCTGCGCTGCTTGCGTGCCCGGGTGGCGCCCACGCCCACGGCGATGCGGTCGGTCACCTCGTCGATCCACTGGCGGCGCTTCGCGGGGTCGGCGACGTCCTCCACGGTGAGGGAGGTCTGCAGCTGCACCATGCCGCAGCCGATGTCGTAGCCGGCGGCGGTGGGCAGCAGGATGCCGTCCGTCTCCACGATGGTGCCAATGGGGACGCCGTAGCCCACGTGACAGTCGGGCGTGACGGCGACGCGGGTGACGCCGGGGAAGGTGGCGGCGTTGACGACCTGATCGAAGACGGCGTCTTCCAGCGGGGGGGCTTCCGGGTTGCCTTCCTCCCCCCAGAGGAGCTTGTCGGAGAGGAACAGGTCCGCGTGCACACGCATCGTCTTGGTGCGTGGCAGGACGTAGTGGCCCTCGGAGACCTTTTCCAGGTGTTGCTTCCAGCTCATGGTGAATCCCCCAGGTGGGTGAACCCGCGGCAGGGACGAAGCCCTCCATCATCCCTGACGGTGCCGGTTTCCGGACACACGATTGGCTGCCTGCCTGGCCTGTGCCGAGCAGAAACCCCGTGGGGTGGACGGAGGGAACGGCCGGGAGTGCACGGAGCGGCATTCAGACAAGCCTGGGGGTTGCGGCGGCGGATCGGCATTCCCATTTCTGCAGCGTGCATCAAGGGGGTGGGCGATGGGGTTTTTGACGGGGATGGTGCTGTCGGTGGCGTTGCAGGCGGGGCCGGTGGAGATGACCGCGGCTCCGGTGTTCAATCCCTCGCTGTGCGCCAAGAAGCGCGTGGATCCATGCGGGTGCCACCACGTGTACGGCATCCGGCACTGCCACCAGAACCGGAAGAGCAACCACTGCGAGGCGCAGGTCCGCGCCTACGTGCCGGACGTGGAGCAGGAGACCGCGGAGGCCACGAATCCGCTCCAGAGCCTCATCGACCCGGCGAAGTCCGTGTCCATGTAGGACGGTTCCTGAGTGGGAGTGGAATCACCGGGCGTCCTTCCCTGAAGAGGGGAGGGCGCCATGGTGCGTTGTGGGGACGGCTATCCCGGGTCCAGGGTCCAGGTGCCTTCGTCCCATCGCTTCAGTGCTTCCGAAGCTTCAAAGGGCACGAGTCCCTGGCCCTTCGCGGCTTCCTCCAAGACCGCCCTGGCTTCCGCTGTCCGGTAGCGAAGCAGGTGGGCAGCGGCCATGACCCGCACGTCCATGCGCTCATGCTTGAGCAGTACGAGGAGCGCATCCCGTCCAGGATCGCCGTGGGCCAGGAGTTGATCGATCGCGGCTCCGTACTTCCTGGCGTGCTTGTTGCCGGTCTTCGCGTCTCCCTTCCAGATGGCATCGGTCTGGGTGGCGACGTGCAGTGCGACCTGTTCGACCAGCTTTTCCAAGGTCATTGCCAGAGTCCCTTCGACACGTTCTCGATGGCCCGCAGTCCGAAGTCGCGCTGGGCCGCGTACGACTGGGTGCTCAACCATTGCCGCACGGTCAATCCGCCTGAGCCCGTGAGGTTATGCCGGATCACCGAGACGCTCCGTGAGAGTCATTTGAGCATGCAATGGCAGACGAATGCAGAGGGCATGCTCCGCGCACAGCCCCGCCTCAATGCGCGGCGACAAACTCGCCGGGCAGTGCCTCCGAACGGCTCACCTCGAGCTCGCTCTCCGAGCGGATGATGACCCAGCGCGCCTGCGGCGACACGCGCAGGGCCACCACGTTCGGTGCCAGGCGGCGCATCTCCGGCTTGTAGGGCATCACCGCCAGCGGCTGCGCCGCGTGCGGAGGGTCGGGTGGCCTCGGCGCGGAGGGCTGCGGCGTCGGCTGGGCCCCAGACGTGCGATTCATCAGCGCGAGGACCTTCACCGTGGGGCGCTCCGGCGTCGGAGCAGGATTCACCGTGGACGGCTGTACGCCCGGAGGACTCCGCGGCAGCGCGGGCAAGCCCCGCGGCACACCCGTCAGGGCCTTCTGGGGCACGCTCCTGCCCACCGTGACCGGCGTGATGCCCGGGGGTGTATTCCCTCCCGGCCGCGCGGCGCCGGGCGCCGGTGGCTCCCCGAAGGCGGACATCGACACGATGACCTTTGGCAACGGCGCGGCCTCCGGTGCACCCGCCGCCACCTGTGCCATGGAACGCGACATCGACTCCGTCGCCGAATCCAGCGCGGGCGTCACGGCCGGCATGGCAGGACGCGGATGAGGCAGCACCGCCTGTCGCCCCGGCCCCGGCATCGCGCTCGGTGTCCCACGGACGTTCACCGGCGTGATGGGCGGCGCCGCCGGAAGACTCCGCGGTGCGTCCGGCTCCTGCGCGGCGTTGAGCACGATAGGCGTCAGCACGCGGCGCATCCGTCCGGGCGGTGGCGTCGGCGGCGGCAGCCGGTCGAAATGGTAGAGCTCCTCGTCCTCCAGCGCCGTCGGCGTCACCGCGCCCTGACCCATCCGCACCACTTCCTGCTGCAACGTCGGGTCGCGCGGATCCAACTCCAGCGCTGCCTTCAGGGCGCCTCGCGCACGGGACTCGCAACCGAGTGACAACAGCACCTGCGCGGCTTTACGGTACGCGGCGATCGCCTGTACCTTCTGCCCCGCGCGGCGGCAGGCCTCCGCCAGCCGGACGCGCACATTCGCGTCGCGCGGCAGCAACTTCGCGAGCTGCGCGTACGTTTCCACGCACTGCGCATACCTCCCCCGCTGGTACAGCGCGTAGGCGGTTTCCTTCAACTCCCGCAGCTTCATCGACTCGCGCTCGCTCATGGGGGTCTCCGCATCGGTGTCGCTCCCGTGAGCTAGCAGGCGACGTGCCGCGCTCCCGTGACGCGCGCTCGCGTTCACTGCCGTGCCCCCACCGCGACCCCAGGCTGGAAACCCTGTTCTCCACCCGGCGGACCCCAAGGCAATCCACCGTGCCCCCGTGCACGCTGTCCGCTGAAGAACCCGGCATGAACCCTGTAGAAATGGGAACCACGCTGTAACAACGTCAGTGCCCGCATCGCGGGGGCTCTCGGGAGACGTCGGATGCCCACGCATGGGACATTGGGGCAGCTCCGGACTCTCCCGGAGTCACCCGGAGGTCGCATCCATGGCTTCACGCTTCGTGGCCCTGACGTTGGGAACCCTGCTGCTCAGCGCCCTGCCCGCGGGGGCCAGGGAGCCCGCCGCTCGCGCTGGGGACACGAAGGAGCTTCCTGCCGCGGACGAGACGCTCACCCTGAAGAAGGGCGCGAAGCAGGTGCTGACGGTGCCAGGGATGAGCCGCGTGGCGCTGGGCGACCCGTCCGTCGCGGACGTGAAGACCACCGGAAAGGACGGCGTGGAGGTCTCCGCGCTGGCGAAGGGGACGACCACGCTCATCATCTGGGGCGCTGACGGCAAGCGCCGCACGTACCGCATCGTGGTGGACGGCTAGCGTCCCCCCGAGCTTTGGAGCCTCACGGCTCCGACAGCAGGAACAGCGCGTGCGAGCTGGCGATGGGCCGCGTGCGGTCGTCCTGCCAGGCCTCCACGCGCACGTTGGCCACGCGCCGTCCCTGCCGCGTGATGAACGCTCGCGCGAAGGTGTCCTGCGCCTTGCCCGAGCGCAGGAAGTCCACCGTGGTGGAGATGACCTTGGGCACACGCTCGGTGTCCGTCTGGAGCAGCAATTCGAAGATGGCGCTCGACTCCAGCAGCGCCCCCAGCGTGCCGCCGTGCAGCGCGGGCAGGATGCTGTTGCCAATGAGGTGCGGGGCGTAGCGCATGCGGCAGAGCATCTCGCCGGCCAGGTTCTCCACCCCAATGCCCACGAAGCGCGTGTAGGGGATGGCGTCCGTGAGGCGGTGGTACTCGCGCGACTTGCGCACCTGGCGCACCAGGTCCGCGAGGGGAAGCGAAGGCGTGCTCATCAGCTCTCCACCCGCATGAAGGTGCCCTGTGACGAGGCCACCGGTGTCGCCGGGTCGCCCTGGTGCACCAGCGCGCGCACGAAGGCGACCATGCGGGTGACCTTGTAGCACTCGGCCTGAGCGGTCAGCGGCAGGCCCGGGCGCGCGGGGCGCAGGTAGTCGATTCGCAGGTCCAGCGTGACGATGGCCGCGAACGCGCCCAGCGCCGCCATCACCGCCGCGCCGCTCGCCGCGTCGATGAGCGTGGTCACCGCGCCGCCCGC
Organism: Corallococcus sp. AB045; assembly: GCF_003668895.1. Taxonomy (NCBI): domain Bacteria; kingdom Pseudomonadati; phylum Myxococcota; class Myxococcia; order Myxococcales; family Myxococcaceae; genus Corallococcus; species Corallococcus sp. AB045. The sequence goes on along the minus strand of NZ_RAWN01000055.1, from coordinate 46,084 downwards.
CACCACCCCCGTCTCCGGGTTGCCGACGAGCACATCCGCGTACGGCATCACCACCGTCGCGTCCGTGGTCCCCACCGCTTCCAGCCGCAGCCCGAGCGCATGGTTGTGGGGCACCGCCTCGGAGAACAGGACGGAGAGCGCCTCGCGCCGCTCCGCCGGATCCGTGGGAAGACTGAAGTCCGACATGGGCTGGATGCAGTAGCAGATTCGGACCGCGCCGGGGGAACGCACCGCGGCACGCCGCGCCCAGGAACACGCCTGCCCGTCCGCGAGTTCACGGGCACCCTGCGAGCCCACGCATCCTGGCAGGATGCCGCGCCCCGCGTCTTCCCCGAGGACACTTCCGGTGAACCGACCCCTCTCCGCTCTCTGCTTCGCACTGCTCGTCCCAGGCCTGCTCCTGGCGGCGCAGCCCCTGCCCCGGCCCGCGAGTGCACCCGAGCCCGCACCCCCAGGGCAGGGTGAAGCGCCTCCGCAGGAACCGCCCAAGCCGCCCGCGCCCAAGGACACCGCGCGCGAAGCCGCCCGGGCGAGCGAGGGCGACGGCGGCACCCTGGCCCCCGTCGCCACGCCCGAGCAGCCGGACGCGAAGAAGGATGAATGGAAGGTGGACGCGCCCCCGGGCGTGGCCAGCACGCAGGTGCCCATCGACGTGCGCGAGGGCACGTGGATGAACGTGGACGTGAGCCCGCGCGGGGACGAAATCCTCTTCGACCTGCTGGGGGACCTCTACGCGCTGCCCATCGCGGGCGGCGAGGCGCGCGCGCTGACGTCCGGCGCCGCGTGGGACATGCAGCCGCGCTACAGCCCGGACGGGAAGTCCATCGTGTTCACCAGCGACCGGGGTGGCGGGGACAACGTCTGGGTGATGGACCGCGACGGCAAGAACCCGCGCGCGGTGACGCAGGAGAAGTTCCGCCTGCTCAACAGCCCGGCGTGGAGTCCGGACGGCCAGTTCCTGGTGGCGCGCAAGCACTTCACCGGCCGGCGCTCGCTGGGCGCGGGCGAGGTGTGGATGTACCACCGCGCGGGCGGTGAAGGCGTGAAGCTCACCGAGCGCGCCAACGACCAGAAGGACCTGGGCGAGCCCGCGTTCTCCCCGGACGGCCGCTACGTCTACTTCAGCCAGGACGTCACGCCGGGGAAGTCCTTCGAGTACGACAAGGACCCGAACAAGGAGCTCTACGCCATCCAGCGGCTGGACCTGGACACGAAGGAGGTGGAGCCCTTCGTCACCGGTCCGGGTGGCTCCATCCGGCCCACGCCGTCGCCGGACGGCAAGCAGCTGGCGTTCGTGCGGCGGGTGCGCGGTAGGAGCGTGCTGTACGTGACGGACGTGAAGTCCGGAGCGGAGCGCCCGCTGCATGACGGGCTCGACCGGGACATGCAGGAGACGTGGGCCATCCACGGCGTGTCCCCGGTGATGGCGTGGACGCCGGACAACAAGTCCCTGGTGTTCTGGGCGGGAGGGACGCTGCACCGCATCGACGTGGCGACGAAGAAGGTGTCGCCCATCCCCTTCCACGTGAAGGGCACGCGCACGGTGTTCGCGGCGGTGAAGGGCACTCGGCCCGTGGCGCCGGACCGCTTCGGCGTGCAGATGCTGCGCTGGATGCAGGTGTCACCGGATGGCAAGAGGCTGGTGTACCAGGCGCTGGGCAAGCTGTACGTGAAGGAGCTGCCGTCCGGGACGCCGCGGCGGCTGACGCGGCAGAACGAGCACCTGGAGTTCTATCCGTCGTTCTCCCGGGACGGGCGCTCCATCGTCTACACGACGTGGGACGACGACGCGCTGGGCGCGGTGCGTGTGGTGGCGGTGACGGGCGGCGAGGGCCGCGTGGTGACGACGCAGCCGGGCTTCTACGTGGAGCCCGCGATGAGCCCGGACGGCAAGTGGGTGGTGTACCGGACGACGGGCGACGGCTACCTGATGCCGGGCACGTGGAGCCGGGAGACGGGGCTGTTCGTGGTGCCGTCCACGGGTAGAGGCGTGGCGAGCAAGCTGACGCGCGACGGGGAGCAGCCGCACTTCGGCGCGAAGTCGGACCGCGTGTACTTCCTGCACGTGGAGTCCAAGGACGTGGAGGACGTGCGCACGCTGCGCAGCATCGGCCTGGACGGAGGCGAGCCGCGCACGCACCTGACGAGCGGGGGCGCGCTGGAGATGCGCGTGTCGCCGGATGACAAGTGGGTGGCCTTCCGCGAGGACTTCAACGCCTACGTGACGCCCTTCGTGCGCGGCGCGAAGGAGGCGCGGGTGGGGCCGGGCAGCAAGGCGATGCCGGTGACGCAGGTGAGCCGTGACGCGGGCGAATACCTGCACTGGTCCGGCGCGGACGCGCGGCTGTCCCTGCACTGGGCGCTGGGGCCGAAGCTCTACACGCGGGCGCTGAAGGACGCGTTCACGTTCATGGATGGCGCGCCCAAGACGCTGCCGCCGCCGGAGGCGGACGGGGTGGACGTGGCGTTCTCCCAGAAGTCGGACGTGCCGGAGGGGATGCTGGCGCTGGTGGGCGGGCGGCTCGTCACGATGAAGGGCGAGCAGGTGGTGGAGGAGGGCGTGGTGGTGGTGAAGGGCAACCGCATCGTGGCGCTGGGCCCGGTGGGGAAGGTGAACGTGCCCGCGGCGGCGAAGGTGGTGGACGTGAAGGGCAAGACGCTGATGCCGGGCCTGATTGACGTGCACTGGCACGGGGCCATGGGCGTGGACGGGCTGATGCCGGAGCAGAGCTGGGTGCAGGCGGCGTCGCTGGCGTTCGGGGTGACGACGCTGCACGACCCGTCCAACCACTCGGAGACCATCTTCGCCGCGAGCGAGCTGGGCAAGGCGGGGATGCTGACGTCGCCGCGCATCTTCTCCACGGGCACCATCCTGTACGGAGCGGCGAGCGCGGACGCGCACGTCGAAATCGACACGCTGGACGACGCGCGGCGGCACCTGCGGCGGATGAAGGCGTTGGGCGCGTTCAGCGTGAAGAGCTACAACCAGCCCCGGCGCGACCAGCGGCAGAAGATTCTCCAGGCGGCGCGCGAGCTGGACATGCTGGTGGTGCCCGAGGGCGGCTCGCTGCTCCAGCACAACCTGACCATGGTGGTGGACGGCCACACGGGGCTGGAGCACTCGCTGCCGGTGGCGCGCATCTACGACGACGTGCGCCAGCTCTGGAAGGGCACGCAGGTGGACTACACGCCGACGCTGGGCGTGGCCTACGGCGGGCTCATGGGGGAGAACTACTGGTACCAGAAGACGAACGTCTGGGAGGACACGCGCCTCTTGTCGTTCGTGCCCCGGCGTGTGGTGGACGGGCGCTCGCGGCGCCGCGTGATGATTCCGGACGAGGAGTTCAACCACCAGAATGTGGCCCGCGTGGCGAAGGAGCTGAACGACCTGGGGGTGAGCGTGCAGCTGGGCGCGCACGGTCAGCGTGAAGGCCTGGCGGCGCACTGGGAGCTGGCGATGTTCGTGCAGGGCGGCATGTCGCCGATGCAGGCCTTGCGCGTGGGCACGCTCAACGGCGCGCGTCACCTGGGCATGGACAAGGACCTGGGCTCGCTGGAGGTGGGCAAGCTGGCGGACCTGGTGGTGCTGGACAGGAACCCGCTGGAGGACATCTCGAACAGCCGCACGGTGCGCTACACGATGGTGAACGGCCGGCTGTACGACGCGAACACGCTGAACGAAGTGGGCACGCGGCAGCGCACGCGCGCGAAGTTCTACTTCGAGAAGGATGGCAACGAGGGCTGGAGCCCCCGCGCCACCACGCACGCCACGGAGCAGGTCTGCGATTAGGCGTCGTCCTCGTGTTGTGTGGAGCGCTCGCGGGCTGCGCAGGCGGCCCGCGACAGCTCCGTCAATCCATGGGCCCGGGGCCCGGGCCGGGCTGCGTCAGCACGGTGGATTGCCAGTGCAAGAGCGGTTCGGCGGCGGCGTGCGAGCAGGTGGAGATGATGAAGCCGCCCCGGCCCCGGAAGCCGAATCCGTTGCCTCCACCTGGAGCGGGTGAGGAACTGGAGAAGACGGAGAAGGAACGGGTCAGGGAGACCTGCACCCAGGACTACGTTCGCTGTGCTGATACTGGTGGAGACAGCAAGCCCGGACGCGTGAAGGGAGAGAGCCTTTGTGACTCTTGTCGGTCTTACTGTATGGCCAATGGGTTCTGGCCTGACGCTGTTTACACCTGGAATGGGGAGGCGCTGCCATGCCAACGAAAATGAAGAAAGCGTTCCCGGATCCGTCCTTTCGGGATCTGGCCTGGTGTGCCTTCAGTGAAGATGTATCGGAAGTGAGTGGCCTCGCGCCCAGGGACTGGCCCCGGTTCCGCGCGGGCCTCAAGCAGGTCGAGCGGCGCCATGAGGGACGGGTGCCGGCAGCCCCTCTTCATCGATACATCGCCAAGACCGCTTTCTTCTGTGGGGCGCATTGGGGGCAAACACCTCGGGTCGTGCGGGGCGCGTTGCGTGAACTCCTGCGGCATCCCCTGGAGACGATGATGTATTCCTATACGGCCGCGGAGTACTGGCAGTGGGCGTACAAGGTCTCCCCCGCGGACCTGCCCGCCGCGGAGGCCATGCTCGCGGAGGTCCGCGAGTACCTGCCGTCCCTGGACGACCACGAGCGACGCAACACGGAAGGCCTGCTGGCCTTCCTGGAGCGCCAGCGCCGCTGACCCCTCAGCGGGCCGTCGCGGCCACCTGGGCCAGGGCCTGCTGTATCTGCGGCAGCGCGTAGGGCTTGGGCAGGACCACCACGCCCAACCACTGCTGCGGATCTCCCTCCAGCGCCGCGCGGCCATGACCGGACGCGATGATGATCCGCATGGCGGGCTTGCGCAGCACCACCTCGCGCGCCAGGTCCACGCCGGACATGCCCGGCAGCGTCACGTCCGTGAAGAGCACGTCGAACCGCTCCGCCGCCAGCGCCACCCGCGCCTCCTCCGCGCTCGCCACCGACATCACCGCGTGGCCCAGCAGCCCCAGCAGCTCGCTGGCGGACGCGCGGATGTCCTCGTCGTCCTCCACCAGCAGCACGTGCATCCGCCGCGCGGCCTCCTGCGTCGCCGACGTTTCCCCGGTGCGCGGCACCTCCGGCCACTGGAGCTTCGGCGTCGCCATCCGCTGCTGCCGCTGGTCCAGCAGCGCCCGCACCTTGCGCGCCAGGTCCTCGCGCCGGTACGGCTTGGACAAGAGGCTCACGCCCGGGTCCAACCGTCCGCCGTGCACGATGGCGTTCTCCGTGTAGCCGGACGTGAAGAGCACCTCGATGTCCGGCTGCAGCGCCTTCGCCTGCCGCGCCAGCTCCGGGCTGCGCACCGGCCCCGGCATCACCACGTCCGTGAAGAGCAGGTCCACCGCCACGCCGCTCTTCAGGATGGACAGCGCGCTCTGGCCGTCCACCGCGCGCAGCACGCGGTAGCCCAGCTCCGTCAGCAGCTCCACCACCGTCGCGCGGACCTCCGCGTCGTCCTCCACCGCGAGGATGGTCTCCTTCCCGCCCTCCACCGGCCCCGTCACCACCTCCGTCACCGGCGCCTCCGGCTGGAAGGCGCGCGGCAGGTACACCTTCACCGTCGTGCCGTGCCCCAGCTCGCTGTAGAGCTTCACGTGCCCGCCGGACTGCTTCACGAAGCCGTACACCATGCTCAGCCCCAGGCCCGTGCCCCGGCCCTCCGGCTTCGTGGTGAAGAAGGGCTCGAACGCGCGCTCCATCACCTCCTGCGACATGCCCCCGCCCGTGTCCGACACCGCCAGCAGCACGTACGCCCCGGCCATCACCTCCCGGTGCGCCTGCGCGTAGTGGTCGTCCAGCGCCGCGTTGCTCAACTCCAGCGTCAGCTTCCCGGCGCCCCCCATCGCGTCGCGCGCGTTGATGGCCAGGTTGAGGATGACGTTCTCCAACTGGTGTGGATCCGCCATCGTGTTCCACAGCCCGCCGCCGATGACCGTCTCCACCTCCACGTCCTCGCCCAGCGCGCGGCGCAGCAGGTCGTCCATGCCCCGCACCAGCCGGCCCAGGCTCAGGGAGCGCGGCTCCAGCGGCTGCCGCCGCGAGAACGCCAGCAACTGCCCGGACAGCCGCGCCCCGCGCTCCACCGCGCTCAGCGCCGAGCGCACCCGGTTCAAGCCCCGCTCGTTGCCCGCCACGTCGCGCTGGAGCAGCTGCAGGTTGCCGCCCACCACCTGGAGCAGGTTGTTGAAGTCGTGCGCCACGCCGCCCGTGAGCTTCCCCACCGCCTCCATCTTCTGCGCCTGACGGAGCTGCTCCTCCGTCTGCCGCTGCTCGGTGACGTCGCGCCCGCTGGCGTACAGCACGCCGTCCTCCGGCATCGGCACCGCCGTCCAGGAGATGCGCCGGTAACCGCCGTGCTTGCACCGGTAGGAACTCTCGAAGTTCAGCGTGGGATTTCCTCCCTCCAGGCGGTGCACCTCGGCGCGCGTCCGGACGTAGTCGTCCGGGCGCTCCAGCCACTCCGACGTGCGGCCCAGCAGCTCCTCCTCCGTCCACCCCAGCATCTGCGTCCAGGCCGGGTTGACGCTGACGAACTTCCCCTCCGACAGGCTCCCCACCACCAGCAGGTCCTGGGACACGTTCCACACGCGGTCCCGCTCCCGCGTGCGCTGCGCCACGCGCTGCTCCAGCGTCTCGTTGGCCTGCTTCAGGTCCGACAGCGCCTTGAGCCTGGACAGCGTCGCCCACACGCGGTCGGCCACGTTGCGCGACAGCTCGATCTCCTCCGCGGTCCACGTGCGCGGCTGCACGTCGTGCAGGAACAGCACCGCCACGAACCGGCCGTGCTCCAGCAGCGGGATGTTGAACAGCGCCCGGATGCCCACCTGCTCCAGCGCGTCCGCCTGGGGCTCCGTGCGCGGGTCCTTCCGCACGTCCGGGATGGCCACGACCTCGCCCTTCAGGAGGTCTTCCAGGAACACGCCGTAGTCGTGGAAGCGGTGCACGCCCTCCACGCGCACCACGTCCGGCGAGGCCACCCAGTTCGGGTGCATCAGCACCAGCGCGTGCGCCGCGTCCACCGTGCCGTAGCCCGCGCGCGGCACGCCCAGCATCCGCCCCACCACCTCCATGGCCAGCTGCGCGGCGGCGTCCGCGGACGAGGCCTCTCGCAGCCGGTCCGCCATCTCCAGCAGCGCCGTCTGCCGCAGCTCCGCCCGCTTGCGCGCGTCGATGTCCACCAGCACGCCGGGAAAGCGCAGCGGCGCGCCCTGCGCGGAGAGCTGGCAGAGGCCGCTGGCCTCCACCCACCGGTTCGCGCCGTCGGCGCGGAGCACGCGGTACTCGGCGCGGTACGCACCGCCCGTCTCCAGCGTGCGGGTGATGGCCGCCTCCACCGCGGGCCGGTCCTCCGGGTGGATGGCGGCCACGAACTGGGAGATGGGCAGACCTTCGCGCGCCTGCTCGGGGTCCAGAGAGAAGGAATGCGCGAAGCGCTCGTCCGCGACGACGCGGTTGCCGGGCACGTCCCACACCCAGGTGCCAATCATTGCCTCGGCGTTCAGCGCCAATTGCACGCGCTCGTTCGCCTCGCGCAAGGCATCGTCGGCCTGGCGGCGCTCGGTGACGTCCTGGGTGATGCCCACCAACTGCACCGGCTTGCCGGCCGCGTCGTACACCAGCGACGCGCGCCGGTGGATCCACCGCACGTCCCCGGTGTCATGACGGCGGATGCGGTACTCCACCGACGGCGTGACCTGCCCCGAGGCCCGCGTCCGCGCGTTGGACACGTGGCGCCGGTCCTCCTCCAGCGCGAGCGCCTCGATGACCGGCGCGGGCAGGGTGTCCGAAACCGGCACGCCGTACAGCCGGCAGAACTCCGGCGTCACCGTCAGCTGGTTGGTGGCGATGTCCAGCGTGAACACACCAATGCCGCCCGCCTCCTGCGCCAGCCGCAGCTGTTCCTGCTTCACGCGCGCGTCGGTGTTCCCAGCATGGGACGCCGGGTCCTCGGGGACCGTGCCAACGCCGTCATCCAGGCCCGCGGCGCGCAGGCGGAACCGCAGACGTTCGACCTCGGCCCTCAGGGCCTGTTCCGTTTCGGAAGGGGGCACGCTCATGAGCGGGGGGACCGCGGGTCGCGGGGGACGACCTCCGGCCGTGGCACTGTCGCCCGGGTCCTCCGGGGTGGGCAACGGAGAATTCCGAAGGAGTCATTCCTCCAGAACCGGAGCATCCTCCCCGGTGTCGGCGTCCGCGCCCGGCTGTTCCGGGTGAACGCCCGAAGGTGCGTCGCCAGTCCGTCGTGCCGGCGCGCGAGCCCCTCTGGCCCGTCGCCTTGACGCAGGGCAGCCAGGGCGTCAGGGCGTCCTGGGACCTGGGGAATACAGCGCGCCGCGGCGTGTCCAGGACCCCGGATTCTGGAGAACGTCTCGGGTTACCCAGGGGAGGCCCGGGCCATGGGACGTCCCGCGTAGCGGAGAGTCGTGAACACTCACATCACCCGCGGGTCGCAATGCTCACTTCCCGCCTTGACGCTGCCAGGAATTTCTTTAAAGAATGCACGCACGTCCTCTTCTTCTTGGAAGATGGCGTATGTACCGGACCTCGCGTTCCCCAACCGCGGAACCGGTGCGTGACGTCCCAGTTGAGCCCCGCGCGCCGCGTTCCCCCTCTCGGCGCGCGGTGGCCCCTGGGACTTCCACCCCGCCCTGCTCACTCATCAGGTCCCCTCGAGGATTCGAGTGTCCACGTCCGCCTTCGTCCTGCCCGTCTCGCTGGCCCTGCAGCTGCTCACCTCGGCGTCGCCTTCCCCCCAGAACACGGCGACCGCGCCCTCCCAGGAGCCCGCGCCGAAGTCCCCGGCCACCTCGTCGGTGAAGGCCACGCCCCCGGCCGTGACGAAGCTGAGCGCCGCGCAGCAGGCCACGGCGGCGAAGCTGGTGGGGCCCGCGCTCGCGGAGGGCCATGCGTACGCGCGGCTGGCGGAGCTGACGGACGGCATCGGGCCGCGCCTGTCCGGCTCCGAGTCCGCGGAGGCCGCGGTGCAGTGGGCCCTGCGCAGCTTCCAGGCGGACGGGGTGAAGGCGTGGAAGGAGCCGGTGAAGGTGCCGCGCTGGGTGCGGGGCGAGGAGCACGGCGAAATCCTCGCCTCCGAGCGCACGCGCGGCCTGCCCCTGTCGCTGCTGGCCCTGGGCGGCAGCGCGCCCACGCCGCCGGAGGGCATCACGGCGGAGGTGGTGGAGGTGGGCTCGCTGGAGGAGCTGGCGGCGCTGGGTGACAAGGTGAAGGGCCGCATCGTGTTCTTCAACCACACCATGTCGGAGGCGGCGGACTACGGCCGCTTCGCGGGGCTGCGCGGCCGGGGTCCGGCGGCGGCGGCGAAGCAGGGCGCGGTGGCCGCGCTGGTGCGCTCGCTGGCCACGGCGTCGCTGAGCACGCCGCACACGGGCTCCACGCGCTTCGACGAAGGCGGCCCGCGCCTGCCCGCGGCGGCGGTGTCGGTGGAGGACGCGCTCACGCTGCACCGGATGCTCCAGGGCGGGGCGGTGAAGGTGCGGCTGGTGCTGGGGTGCTCGGATTTGCCGGAGGCGGACTCGTCCAACGTCGTGGCGGAGGTGCGGGGCCGCGAGAAGCCGGACGAGGTGGTGCTCCTGGGCGCGCACCTGGACTCCTGGGACGTGGGCACGGGCGCGCATGACGACGGCGCGGGCGTGGTGATGGTGATGGAGGCCGCGCGGCTCATCGCGAAGCTGCCCCAGGCGCCCCGGCGCACGGTGCGCGTGGTGCTGTTCATGAACGAGGAGAACGGGCTGCGCGGCGGCCGCGCGTACGCGCAAGCGCACGCGAAGGAGCTGCCCAAGCACGTGGCCGCCATCGAGATGGACGCGGGCGGAGGGCGCCCCCTGGGCGTGAGCCTGCACGCGGGGCCGGGCGGTGAGACGCTGCTGTGGCCGTGGCTGGCGCCGCTGGAAGGGCTGGGCGCGGCGAAGTTCCTGGTGGGGCACGCGACGGGCGCGGACCTGAGCCCCATGGAGCCCGCGCACGTGCCCTTCGTGGGCGTGCGCGTGGACAGCAGCCGCTACTTCGACGTGCACCACTCCATGGCGGACACGCTGGACAAGGTGGACCCCCAGGACCTGTCGCGCAGCACCGCCGCGGTGACGTGGATGGCGTACGCGCTGGCGGAGTCGCCGGGCACGCTCGCGCGCCCCACCGCGCCGGAGTCGGACATGCCGCCGCCGGCGAAGAAGTAGGCCGCGCTACGCCTCCGCCGGGGCCTTGTGCGGCCCGCCCCGGCGCAGCGGCAGCTCCGGCAAGAGCAGCGTGACGAGCAGGGCCGCCAGCGCGACGAAGATGGCGAAGCGGTACACGGCCATCGTCGCGCGGGTGAAGGACTCTTTCAGCGCGCGCTCCATGCGGTCCACTGTGGACAGCGCGCGGGCCTCGTCCGCGTCCACTCGCGCGCGGGCCTCGGGCCCTTCTCGCAGGGCCTGCCGCCGCTCCTCGGCGAAGCCCTCGCGCAGCTTCGCCTTCACCTGCTCCGGTTGGAACCGCTGGCCCTGCGGCGCGCCTTCGCCTCCGCCCAGGCCCGCCGGCGCGGACGCGTGCAGTTCCTGTCGTACGTCCGGAGGCAGTCCGCGCGTGGCCTGCTGCGTGCGCGTGTGCATCTCCCGGCCCAGCGTGCCCGCGAACACGGTGCCCAGGAGCGCCACGCCCACCGTCATGCCCAGCTGCCGGAAGAACGTCGTCGCGGACGTGGCCACGCCGATGCGCTGGGGCGGCACGGAGTTCTGCACGGCCACGGTGTAGAGCGGAATGGACGGGCCCAGGCCCAGGCCCACCAGCACCATCTTCACGGTGACCTCGGCCTGGCTGGAGTCGGGCGTCAGCGTGAAGCCCATCACCGCGAAGCCGCCCATGAGGAACAGCAGCGCCCCCACCATCAGCGCCTTGTAGCGGCCCATCCGAGACGCCAGCTGCCCGGACAGCACGTTGCCCGCCACCACGCCCAGCGTCAGCGGCGTCAGCGTCAGCCCGGAGTGCGTCGCGGACAGGCCCACCACGTTCACCATGAACAGCGGCAGGAAGGTGACGGACGCCAGGAACACCGCGCCGATGATGAACACCGCCGCGTTGCCCGCGGAGAACGCGCGCAGGCGGAACAGCGACGGATCCAGCAGCGGCTCCTTCGCATGGCGCTCCCGCCACACGAAGAGCCCCAGCCCCACCGCCGACAGCGCGAACAACCCCAGGATGGGCGCGGAGCCCCAAGGGAACCCGCCCGCTCGGGGCACCGCCGCGCCATGGCCCAGGCTGAGCGCGAGCAGCAGCGGCACCACGCCCACCGCCAGCGCCACCGCCCCCAACACATCCAGCTTCCCGCCGTGCACGCCCTCCGGCTTGAGCGGCGGCATGCGCAGGAAGATGAGCGCCAGCGCGAGCGCACCCACCGGCAGGTTGATGAAGAACACCCAGTGCCAGCCCAGCGAGTCGGTGATGAAGCCGCCGGCCAGCGGACCAATGACGCTGGACAGGCCGAACACCGCGCCGAACAGGCCCTGGTACTTGCCCCGGTCGCGCGGCGGGAACAGGTCCGCCACCACCGCCAGCGAACCGGTGAAGAGCGCCGCGCTGCCCAGCCCCTGCACCGCGCGGCAGAGGATGAGCACGAGCGTGGAGCGGGCCGCGCCGCACAGGAAGCTGCCGGTGAGGAACACGGCGATGCCCGCCACCAGCACCGCGCGGCGGCCCAGCAGGTCGGACAGCTTGCCCCACACGGGCACCATCATCGTGGAGGCCACCAGGTACGCGGTGGTGAGCCACGGGTAGTGCTCCGGCGCGATGTGGAGGTCCGCCTGGATGGTGGGCCCCGCCGTGGCCACGATGGTCTGATCCAACGCCGCCAGCAGCAGCCCCAGCAGCGCCCCCGCCAGCGTGAAGGCCTTCTGTGAACGGCTGAACCGCTCTGAGGCCGGAGCGGCATGGGAGTCCAGGGCGGTGTCGGCGGGGGTGTCGGCCATGGCTCGGGCACGCGCTCAGGGCGCGTGCATTCGCGCGAATCTGGGGATGGCGGCGGGGGCTGGCCACGTCCGCCTGCCCGGCTGCTCTCCGTCCGGAAGGCAATGCGCCGTCGGGCAGCTGTCGGAAGTGCCGTTCATCCAACAAGGGTCTTTCGGGGAGGATGGTGCGCGGTTCTATCCTGCGCCTCCCTTCATACCGGACGTCGGACGCGCTGGGGGCGTGAGCGCGTCCTGCCCAGGAGTGAACATGCGGATCCGTGGAGCGCTGGCCTGCGCCGTGGTGGTGTTCCTGACGGCGGGCTGCAAGGACGACCCCAAGCCCCAGCCCGACGCGGGAGTTCCGGACGCAGGCTCTCAGGACGATGCCGGCACCGCCGGGCCCACCCTCTCCGAAACGCCACGCTGGCAGGTGGAAGGCGATGGCCTCGACGCGAAGGAGTGCTTCGGCCGTGGCGTGGCGCTGGGTGACCTCGACGGGGACGGGCGCAAGGACCTGGTGGTCATCTCGCCGCCGTGCACCAGCGGCCCCACGAACCCCGGCCGCGTGATGGTGTACTCGGGGCAGGCGTCCTACTTCTCCCAGACGCCCGTCACCTCCAAGCTGTCGTGGGTGCATCCCAGCCCGCGCACGTCGGGCTACCAGATGACGGTGGGCACGGGCGACGTCGACGGGGATGCGTACGCGGACGTGGTGGTGAAGAGCTACTACGGCGTCAGTGTGTACAAGGGCGGGCCGGACCTGTCCCAGGTGTTCGCCCAGCCGCTGTTCCGCGTGCCGGACTCCTCGACCACGCGCTTCGGCATCGGGCGGCTGCTGGACGTGGATGGTGACGGGCTGGACGACCTCATCGTCTCCACCTTCACCGGGAGCACCACGATCTACCGCGCGACGCCCGGCGGGAAGGAGGGCCCCTTCACCAACGTGCGCGTGCTGTCCGGCTACGCGCAGCCCGCGGGAGACACGGACGGGGACGGCGCCCAGGACCTGCTCATCCCCCTGTACGACGAGGAGAACAGCCAGGGCCTCTTCCTGGGCTGCAAGGCGGACAGCTCGCGCGTCTGTGATGGACCGCTCACCACGCAGCCGGTGTGGAAGGGCACGGCGGAGAGTGTGAGAGGGATTCCGGACCTGAACGGGGACGGCCGTCCGGAGATGCTCGCGGGGCTGAGGGGCAGCGTGCGCCTGCACCTGTCCGACGCCTCCGTCCAGGGCTACTCCGCCACGCCCGTGTGGACGTTGATGGACGACCCGGCCTTCCCCAGTGTGGCCGCCCAGAGCCTCACCGTGGGCTCCATGGTGGAGGGGAGCACGGGCCACGACTTCGTGCTCGCCTCGCTGGGGCGCGTGTACCTCTTCCGCCCCACGGCGAACGTGTCCGGTCCGCTGGAGCCGGTGTGGTCGTGGCCGCGCGCCAACCGCCTCCTGCCCCAGACGATGCTGGGCTTCATCCTCCCCAGCGTGGCCAGCCCCGGCGACCTGGACGGGGACGGCTACGACGACCTGGTGGTGGGCGCCTCGCAGGAGAGCGACGGCACGCGCGCCCCGGGCCGGGTGATGGTGTTCGGTGGCGGCGTGGTGCCGGACTCGGAGGAGCCCGCGCCCGCGCTGATGCCCACGAAGACGTGCAACCTCCAGGTGGATCCGGTGAACGGCAAGCCGGACCTCACGGTGGACCGGGACGTCATCGCCCGCTCGCTCTACATCGAACGGCGCGCCTTCGCGGCGGACTCCTGCGAGGTGCGTGAGGGCTGCGTGCCCGCGGGCGGCGAGCGGCGCCTGCTGCGCTTCACCACCTCCATCGTGAACATGGGCACCGCGCCGGCGGTGGTGCCCTCGCCGGAGGAGCGGCCGGACCTCTTCGTCTACGACGAGTGCCACCAGCACGACCACCTGGTGAACTTCGCCGGCTACGACCTCAAGGACGCCTCCGGCAACTCCCTGTCCGTGGGGCGCAAGCAGGGCTTCTACATGGTGGACTTCACCCAGTACTGCGCGGACGGCACCCCGTTCACCTGGTACGACCCGGGCACGGGCATCTCGCCGGGCTGGTCGGACGTCTACACGGCGGACACCGCCTGCCAGTGGCTGGATGTCACGGACACCCCGGACGGCGACTACACCGTGCGGGTGGGCGTGGATGAGAACCACATCATCGACGAGCTCGACGCGCTCCCCAACGAGGCCACCGTCAAGGTGCGCTTGAAGGGGGACACGGTGACCGTGCTGCCCTGAAGCGAAAGGGCGGACCGCGCGCATTGTTTCTCCGCCAAGGGACTCCTGGGGATGGGGCCGGTGCAATGCCGGCCGGTTCATTCCGGGGAGAACGACACGATGCGGATGCGACTCGCGCGGTCCTGCGCGGTGGTGGGACTCCTGGCCCTGACGGGCTGCAAGGACGACCCGAAGCCCCAGCCGGATGCGGGCACGCCGGACGCGGGCTCGGGGGATGACGGCGGCACCTCCGCTGGTCCCACCCTCTCCGAAACGCCGCGCTGGCAGGTGACCGGTGACGGCGCGAACCCCAAGGAGTGCTTCGGCCGCACCGTGGCGGTGGGAGACCTCAACGGAGACGGGCGCAAGGACCTGCTGGTGACGTCCGCGCCCTGCTCGAGCACCCAGACGGACCCTGGCCGCGTGATGGTGTACGCGGGCGAGGCGCGCGACTTCTCGAAGACGCCGGTCACCACCACGCTGACGTGGGTGCACCCCAGCCCCCGCTCCTCCAGCAACCGGATGACGGTGACCACGGGCAACATCGACGGGGACGCGTACACGGACGTTCTCGTCGCCACCGGCTTCGGCGTCAGCGTCTTCAAGGGCGGGCCGGACCTGTCCCAGGTGCTGGCCCAGCCGGTGTTCCGTGCGCCGGACTCCACCACCCTGCGCTTCAGCGGCGCGCGGCTGCTGGACCTGGACGGGGACGGGAAGGACGAGCTCACCGTCTCCACGCTCGACGGGGAGCTCACCGTCTACCGGGCGACGCCGGGAGCACCGGAGGGGGCCTTCACCGCCGTGCGCAAGCTGACCGGCGTCCCCAACCCAGCAGGGGACGTTGACGGGGACGGGGTCAAGGACCTGGCCGTGACCCACGACGACTTCAAGGTGGAGCTATTCCTGGGGTGCAAGGCGGGCAGCGCCCACGTCTGTGAAGGACCGCTCACCGCGCAGCCCGTGTGGACGGGCCAGGCCGAGTTGTTCGCCGCGCTGCCCGACCTGAACGGAGACGGCCGCTCGGAGGCGCTCCTCCTGCTGGACGGCAGCCAGCGCCTGCACCTGTCCGACGCCGCGGGCCCGGGCTACGCGCCGCAAATCACCTGGCAGCCCATGGACGACGCGGCCTTCCCCCTCTTCGGACAGGCCTTCATCACCTTCAACAAGACCGTCATCTCCGCGGGCTCCATGGTGGAGGGTGGCACGGGCCACGACTTCGCCATCGGCGCTGTCGGCCGCGTGTACCTCTTCCGCCCCACCGCGAACGTGTCCGGCCCGCTGGAGCCGGTGTGGGCGTGGCCGCGCGCCAACCGGCTCGACCCCCGGACGTCGCTGGGCACCGACTACCTGGGCATGGCCTCCGCGGGTGACCTGGACGGGGATGGGTACGACGACCTGGTGGTGGGCGTGTCCCCGGGACTCAGCGGCACGCCCGCGGGCACACCCTCGGGAGGCGACGGCGAGTCCGCCCTGGGCCGGGTGATGGTGTTCGGCGGCGGCGCGGTGCCGGACTCCCAGGAGCCCGCGCCCGCGCTGGCTCCCACGCGGACGTGCGGCCTCCAGGTGGATCCGGTGAACGGCAAGCCGGACCTCACGGTGGACCGGGACGTCATCGCCCGCTCGCTCTACATCGACCGGCGCTCCTTCACGGCGGACTCGTGTGAGGTTCGCGAGGGCTGCGTGCCCGCGGGCGGTGAGCGGCGCCTTTTGCGCTTCACCACCTCCATCATGAACATGGGCACGGGCCCGCTGGTGGTGCCTTCACCGGAGGAGCGGCCGGACCTCTTTGTCTACGACGAGTGCCACCAGCACCACCACCTGACGAACTTCGCAGGCTACGACCTGAAGGACGCGGCCGGTAACACGACGTCCGTGGGGCGCAAGCAGGGCTTCTACATGATCGACTTCACCCAGTACTGCGCGGACGGGGAACCCTACAGCTGGTACGACCCGGGCACGGGCATCTCGCCCGGCTGGTCGGACGTCTACACCGCGGACCTGCCCTGCCAGTGGCTGGACGTCACCGACACCCCGGACGGCGAGTACACCGTGCGCGTGGGCGTGGATGAGAACCACATCGTGGACGAGGCCGACACGCTGCCCAACGAGGTCACCGTCAAGGTGCGCCTGACCGGTGACACGGTGACCGTGCTGCCCTGAAACGGGAAAATCCCGCCGCGAAACGCCGTCCGGTGAAGGCCGCGTGCAATGAGCGGCCCTCCTGGGCGTAGAGTGCCTGACGCGGCCCGCCCGCCGGGGACCTTCCCGGTGCGGTGGGCCGCATGGCTTCCAGCGTGAAGAGGTGGTTTCGTGAACTTCCGGGTCGACGTGTGGGAGGGCGCGCGCATCGCGCTGACCTCGCTGCGCTCCAACCGGCTGCGGACGGTGCTCACCACGGTGGGCATCGGCGTGGGCGTGTGCACCCTGCTGGCCATCGTCGGCATCATCCAGGGCTTGAACAGCTCGTTCTCGGACCAGCTCAGCAAGATTGGCTCCAACACGCTGCAGGTGTCCAAGTTCCCCTGGGTGATGAACGGGGACTGGTGGGCGTACCGCAACCGCAAGAAGCTCTCGCTGGACCTGGTGGAGCCCATGCGTGCCGCCTCCGAGCACGTCATCGCGGTGGCCCCCATGATGTTCGTCAACGCGGAGGTGTCCTTCCAGAGCCGGAAGCTCGCCTCCGTGCAGACCATGGGCACCAGCCCCGACTACGCGATGACGTCCTCCGTGGAGATGGGCCAGGGGCGCTTCCTCACGCAGGCGGACGTGGACAACCGCTCCGCCGTCGTGGTGATTGGCGCGGAGATAGGCAAGGTGCTCTTCCCGGGCATCAACCCGGTGGGCCACCGCATCCTCGTGGACCGCCGCCCCTACCGCGTCGCGGGCGTCATCGTGGAGCGCGGCACGCTGCTGGGGCAGAACGTGGACCTGGTGGTGATGCTGCCGTACACCGCGTTCCAGGGGCACTTCGGCACCCAGCGTGACGTGACCCTGGTGCTCGCGGTGGACCAGCAGGAGAACGTCCCCCGCGTGCAGGACCGGCTCACGGAGACGCTGCGCCGTGAGCGCAACACCAAGCCCGGCGCGCCGGACGACTTCGCCATCAACCGGCCGGATCAGCTGGCCAACATGTACGCGCAGCTCACCGGCGCGCTCTACGGCGCGGCCACCGGCGTCGGGCTCATCACGCTGCTCG
This sequence comes from Corallococcus sp. AB045, assembly GCF_003668895.1. Taxonomy (NCBI): domain Bacteria; kingdom Pseudomonadati; phylum Myxococcota; class Myxococcia; order Myxococcales; family Myxococcaceae; genus Corallococcus; species Corallococcus sp. AB045. The sequence goes on along the minus strand of NZ_RAWN01000055.1, from coordinate 28,709 downwards.
TGGGCGGCATCGGCATCATGAACATCATGCTGGTGTCCGTGCGTGAGCGGACGCGCGAGATTGGCGTGCGGCGGGCGCTGGGCGCTCGCAAGCACACCATCATCCTCCAGTTCCTCATGGAGGCGGCCAGCGTGTCCGCGGTGGGCGGCGCGATGGGCACCGCGGTGGGCATGAGCCTCGCGTGGCTGGTGAACTACCTCACGCCCCTGGCGGCGGCGGTGCAGCCCATGACGGTGGTGCTGGGCGTGGGCTTCTCCGCGGTGGTGGGCCTGCTGTTCGGCATCTGGCCGGCGGCGCGCGCCGCGAACCTGGACCCCGTGGAAGCGCTCCGCCACGACTAGGCGCGAGCGGGAGACCTGACCATGTGGATGGCTTTCTGGGACACGGTGCGGCTGGCGTTCGGCACGTTCCGCTCCAACCCCCTGCGCTCCTTCCTCACGCTGCTGGGCATCGTCATCGGCGTCACCACGGTGGTGTCCATGATGGCCCTCATCGAGGGCCTCCGGAACCAGGTGAACGAACAGATGTCGGACCTGGGCAGCGACTGCTTCCAGGTGCAGCGGCTGCCCTTCGGCCAGGGTGAGCTGTCCATCGCGGAGCTCGCGCGCCGGCCGCGCTTCACCTATGCGGACCTGGACGCCATCCGCACGCAGCCCTCCATCTCGCAGGCCGCCGGCGAGGACTCCAAGGGCGGCCAGAAGGCCTCCACCGCCGACCGCGAGTCGCGTCCCAACGTGAACGTCTGGGCCGGCACGGCGGAGTACTTCAACACCAACTCGGTGAGCCTCGCCACCGGGCGGCCCTTCACGGACGCGGAGTTCGTGGACGGCCGGCGCGTGGCGGTGATTGGCCAGGACCTGGCGGACACGCTGTGGCCCGGCCTGGACCCCCTGAACCGCGAGTTCCGCCTCCTGGGCCGCACCTTCCAGGTGGTGGGCACGCTCAAGCGCCGGGGCGGGTTCCTGGGCGGCGGCAGCCAGGACAACCAGGCCATGATTCCGCTGTCCACCTTCGCGGGCATGTTCGGCGTGCGCGACTTCCGCATCAGCATCCAGGCGAAGTCCCCGGAGGTGCTCCAGCGGGCCCAGGATGAAGTGACGCTGCTCATGCGCCGCCGCCACGGGCTCAAGCCGACCGAACCGGACGACTTCTTCCTCTACAACAATGCGTCCGCCACGGAGATGTTCAACAGCCTCTCCGCGGCGGTGTCCGCGGCCAGCTTCGGCGTGTGCATCCTGTCGCTCCTGGTGGGCGGCATCGGCATCCTGAACATCATGCTGGTCGCCGTGACGGAGCGGACGCGGGAGATTGGCATCCGCAAGGCGCTGGGGGCCAAGCGCTACCGCATCCTCGCGCAGTTCGCGCTGGAGGCGGTGGTGCTGTCGCTGGTGGGCGGCGCGGTGGGCGTGGCGCTGGGCGTGGGCCTGGCGCACCTGGCGCGGTGGATGATCAACCTGCCCACGGAGGTCCCCATGTGGTCCGTGGTGGTGTCGCTGGTGATGAGCTGCGGGGTGGGGCTGGCGTTCGGCATCTACCCGGCGGCGCGCGCGGCGAAGCTGGACCCCGTGGAGGCGATGCGCACCGAGTAGCACGCGCTCATCCGAGCATGGCGCATGAGAAGGCCCCGACCCGGCATGAAGCGGGTGGGGCCTTTTTTCATCACGGTCGTGGCCGGCCCGGGACTACGGGCAGGGGTACGTACAGGTGATCTGCCCGGAGATGGGGTTCTTGAAACACTGGGGCGTGCAGTCCTGCGCGTCGGCGGAGGACGGCGTGGCGGCGATGCCCAGGCCCATCACGGTGGCGGCGGCGGCGAGGACGAAGGCGATGCGACGGACGTTCTTGCGAGCCTGCATGGTGTCGTCTCCCTGCGATGTGTTGGCGCTGCACGGAGCACTCTAGGGACCGGGGCTGACAACGCCACTGGCGAGATTGCAGGCACGCGCGCACGCGCGGAGGGCGGGGCGCCAAGGCGCCGCACGCGGGAAGAAATTTGAAACACCGATGCGGCGAAACAATGCGTCAACGACTGGGCGTGGGGGTGCGACTCCACTGATAGCCCACCGTCGCTCCGCTGCCGATGAGCGAGAACGCGAGGTACTGGCGCAGGAGGTCCAGCCGTTCGCTGGTGCCGGCCAGGTGGCGCAGGCCTTCATGCGCGGCGAGGCCCAGGAGCATTCCCACGGTCGCGCCGCCGAGCGCGCCCAGGTACGCGTGGCCGCGATCCTGGCTGCCGCCGAACGCGACCTCGCCCATGCCCCAGGTGCCGAGCGCGGCGATGGGCGGCGTGACGACCATGGCGGCGCCGAACGCGCCCACCTCCAGCTCCATCCACCGCCCTTGCGGATAGGAGGGATGCACGAAGAGGAAGCGCCCCGGAAGCGACGCGAGCACGGTGCCCGCGGCGGCCTCCGCGGCGCTGGCGCCCAGGCGCGTGTCACCGCCCACGCGGGTCGCGGCCCAGACGGTGCCCAGGGGCAGCAGCGTGACACCGCCATGCGCGGCCCAGGTGCCGGCGGACAACGGTGCCTCGGTGTAGGGCTCGCCGTGCGGAATGAAGGGCCGCAGCGGACGGGGGGGCACGGCGGGAGGCGGAGGATCCGCGTCCAGGAACGGCGCATCCAGGACGGTGGGCCTCAGCGGAGGCGGCGGAGGTTCAGGCGCGGGTGACGCGGGCGTATCCGCGGCGCTCGATTCATCCTGAGGCGCGGGCGCGTCCGGCGTGGGCGTCTGCTCATCCCGAGGCGCGGATGAGACATCCCCTGCGGGCGGCACGTCCTGCCTCCACACCGAGGCGGACGCGGCCGGTGCCCCCAGCAGGCCCACCCACAGGAGCGCTGCGTACGCGGGTGCCATCCCCTGTCGCCCCATGCCGTGTCCGTCCTCCTGTGCATCCGCTGTCCGCACCCAGCAGTGCGCACGCGGCGCGTCCAGCACCACCGGGCTCGGGTGTCATGGGGCTCAAGCGTCGGCGGGTGGACGGTGTCCGTGTCCATCCACACGCTTCCTCCACTCGGAGACACACGGCGGATGCGGAAGGGCGGGGGCTGCCATAGCTTCCGGACCGTGCGGTTGGTCTGGCCCATCCTGCTCGCCCTGCTCGCCGCGGGGTGTCCCTACCCGAACCACCGACAGGACCTGCGCCTGCGCGCGTTGCCGGAGGACCCGGCCGCGAGGGAGCTCGCCATCGAGCAGACGATGGGCGTCCCGATGCAGCCCGGCAACGGCGTGGAGCTGGTGCAGAACGGTCAGGTCTTCGACGTCATCGAGGAGGAGATCCGCGCCGCGCGCTCCAGCATCCACATCGCCAGCTACATCTGGCGTCCGGGCATCCCGTCGGACCGGCTGCTCATCGCGCTGCGCGAGCGGGCCCCCGGTGTGCAGTGCCGGGTCATCGTGGATCCGCTGGGCAGCGTGAACTTCGAGGCCGTGGCCCCGGTGCTCGCGGACGCGGGCTGCGACGTGCGCATCTACCGTCCCTACCAGGGCGCGGTGACGTCCCTGGACGCGGTGAGGATCCGCGCGCGCATGCACCGCAAGATGGTCATCCGCGACGGCGAGGTCGCGCTGACCGGCGGCTTCGGCATCTGGCGCAGCTGGCTGGGCAACGGCGACGCGGCGGAGACCTGGCGCGACACCAACGTGAGGGTGCGGGGCCCCGTCGTGCGAGGCATGCAGCTCGCCTTCGCGCAGAACTGGCAGGAGTCCGGCGGCGCCTTCCTGCCCCCGGAGTCCTTCCCGGAGCTGGCGCCCGCGGGCGGCGCGCGGGCCCTCTTCGTCGCCAGCACGGGGCACCGCTTCCTGTCGGAAGCCACGAAGATGTGGCTGCTGCCCATCGCCGCCGCGAAGCACCGGCTGTGGATCGCCAACTCGTACTTCATCCCGTCGGAAGCCATCAGCGACATGCTCATCCTCAAGGCGCGCGAGGGCGTGGACGTGCGGGTGCTGGTGCCCGGCCGCTACCACGACGTGAAGCCCGTGCTCAACGCGCAGCGGGCGTCCTACGCGAGGCTCCTGGAGGCAGGCGTGCGCATCTACGAGTACGAGATCTCGATGATGCATTCCAAGACGCTGGTCGCGGACGACACGCTGAGCATCGTGGGCTCCACCAACCTGGATCCGCTGGCGCTCAGCCACACCGACGAGGCCTCGGTGATGGTGGAGGATCCGGTGTTCGCGGAGGAGCTGGCGAAGTCCTTCGAGGTGGACCTCACGCACTCAGCGGAGGTCCACTGGCACGGCTGGAAGCGGCGGGGCCTGCTTCAGAGGCTGGGCGAGCAGCTGCCGTGGTTCATCAGCGACTTCCTGTGAGCTCACCCCGCGAGGTCTGGAGCCCCTGGCCGCCTGCCTGTCCGGCTGACAAGGAACACCCGGTGTGGGAAGGCCGCCAGGGCCAGGGCGCGTTGGTTTCTTCATGCCTTCGATTCGACCGTTCCGTGCTGCCCTGCTGTCGTTGACCGTGGCCCTGCCGGTGTTCGCGGCCGGGCCCGCCGTGTGGGGTGAGGGGATGATGGTGAAGGTGCGGCCGGAGACCGCCGCCCGGAGCGCCACCGAGGTGCGGCTCACCGCCGCGCGCAACGAGTTCGTCTCCTTCCAGGTCGCGCTGCAAGGCGGTGACACGGGGCTGAAGGGCGTGCGCGCGAACCTGCCCTCGCTGGAAGGGCCCGCGAAGCTGACGGGGCCGGACGTGACGCTGTACCGCGAGGCGCTGGTCACCACGAAGCAGGCATCGGTGGCGGGCGAGTCCGTGGGCGCGTGGCCGGACGGACTGGTGCCGGACACGGACGAGATCGCCGGAGAGACGCGAAGCGCCTTCCCCTTCGACGTGCCCGCGAATGAGGCACGGGCCCTCTGGGTGGACGTGCACGTGCCGGAGGACGCACCGCCCGGCGACTACACGGGCACGGTGACGGTGGAGGCGGAAGGAGGCTTCCAGCGGCAGGTGACGGCGAGGCTGACGGTGGTGGACGCGGCATTGCCGAGCACGTCCTCACTGCCGTCCGCGTTCCTGCTCTGGCCGCCGCACGTGTGCCGCGCGCACACGGGCCGCGAGGACTGCACGCCGGAGGAGCTGCAGCCGCTGCTCACGCGCTACCAGCGGATGGCGTTGGAGCACCGCTTCACGCTCTCCAGCCTCTTCCCGCGCAAGCCGTGGCCGCCGGAGTGGAGCGCCTTCGACGCGACGTGGGGACCGTACCTGGAGGGCACGGCGCCCAATCGCCTGCAAGGCGCGCGGATGACGAGCCTGGAGTACGTGGGTCCGCTCGACGCGGCGAACCTGAAGGACTTCACGGCGCACATGAAGGAGAAGGGCTGGCTGGACCGGGCCTACGTGCAGCTGGGGGACGAACCGCCCTACGGCACGCCCTTCGCTCAGGTGCAAGCGACGGGAGAGCTGGTGCGCCAGGCTGCGCCCGGGCTGCGCACGCTGCTGACGACGAACTCGCGCGAGCTGAAGGCCAACGGCCTGGAGGGCACGGTGGACACGGTGGTGCCGCTGGTGAACCACCTGGACGGCACGGACGCGAACTTCCAGGGCGACCAGCGGGGGACGTACACGAACTTCCTGGAGCGTCCTGGAACGGCGTTGTGGATGTATCAGAGCTGCATGAGCCACGGCTGTGCGTATGGGACCAACGCGCCGGAGAACCAGCCGGGCGCGGGCTGGCCGTCGTACATGCTGGACCGGTCGGCGGCGAAGGCGCGCGCGATGGAGTGGGTGACGTTCCTGGAGGGCGCGACGGGCGAGCTCTACTACCAGTCGGTGGGCATGCTCTCCACGGCATGGTCGGACCAGTACCGCTTCAACGGCAACGGGGACGGGACGCTCTTCTACCCGGGCACGCCGGAAGCCATCGGTGGCAAGACGGACGTGCCGGTGGCCTCGCTGCGGCTCAAGCTCATCCGTCAGGGCATGCAGGACTACGAGTGGCTCAAGGCGGTGAGTGACGCGGGAGACCCGGACTTCGCGCGCAAGGTGGCCAGGGACCTGATCCCGGCCGCGTCGCGAGTGACGGACGACGGCGCCGCGTTCGACGCGGCGAGGCTGAAGCTCATCCAGCGTTACGAGGAGCTGACCGCGACCCAGACTCCGGACACGCAGCAGCCGGGAACGGGAAGCCCCGCGGACGGAGGCACGGGGCCCAAGCCGGATGAAGCCGCGGGAGGCCCATCGAAGGGGTCGCCCGGCTCCACTTCCGATGTGGCGCCGGCCGCGGTCGGTGACGCGCAGGCGGGAGGCTGCACCACGGGCGGAGGCGGCACGGCGGCGGTCGCGGGGGGCCTGTTGTTCGCGGCCTGGGCGCTCGGCGGCATGCGTCGTCGTCACGCTCGCGTGACCGTGCCCGCGCGGAGGAGGTAGGCGCGGGGGCAGGCGTAGCGCGCCTGCCGCAACGCGCCAAGACAGCAGACCCTCTCCGCCGGAGGCACAGCGCACGAACCTGTCCGACAGTCGGACAGGTTTCGGAAGACCGGGGCCCGGACCCCCGGTCCTGGTAGCCAGGTCGGGCCCGTGTCGGACGGGGGAGGTACAAGACTGGCTGCCTGCCCGGATGCGCCGCGTGGGCCCGGGCCGTCATGCTAGAGGGCGTCGCATGAGCACGGACGTGGTGAAGCGAGCCGTCATCCGCGAGGCGCGGCCCGAGGACGACAAGGCGATTGGCGAGCTGTTGGTGGACGCCTACGTCACGCAGTACGCGAAGCACCTGCCGGAGATCGTCTACTCCGACGAGCGCAAGGCGTTCCTGCGAGACATCGCCTCCCGGCGCAAGGTGTGCACCATCCTGGTGGCGGAAGTGGACGGAGAGATCGCGGGCACGGTGGCCCTGTATCCGCCCGGCGCGCCCGGCACCGAGGCCTGGCTGCCTCGCACGGCGGACCTGCGCGCCCTGGCCACCGCGGTGCGCTTCCACGGCCAGGGCCTGGCCCAGCCGCTGCTGGCGGAGACGGAGGTCCTCGCGAAGCACTGGGGCGTGGACGCCATCTCCCTCCACGTGCGCCAGGGGGTCGTGGGCGTCGCGCGCATGTACCAGCGCCGGGGCTACCAGCGTGTGCCGGAAGGCGACATGGACCGTCGTCCGGAGGTGTTCCTGGAGGCGTACCTGCTGCCCCTGAAGTGACGCATGTCAGGCGGGGACGCGTTCATCCGTGGATTGCGCATCCCGTCTGACGCCGGAGGGTCCGCGAACGCTCGTGTGACCCGGGCACTGGAAGGGATCGCGCGCCGGAGTCGTGGCGTGCGCCCTGCCCCGGAAGGGGCGCCGGTCGGTACGCCGACCCCCACCCCGGTGTTCCCACCATGATGATTCCCATTCCCGAGCAGTCGCTCGTGCTGCTCCTGGGCCCCTCCGGTTCCGGCAAGTCCACCCTCGCGAACGCGCACTTCCTCCCCGAGGACGTGCTGCCCGGCACGGGCAACGAAACGAAGCTCCACGACGAGGTGGCGCGAAGGCTCGCGAAGGGCACGCTCACCGTCATCGACGGCGTCCCCCTCAGCGCCGAGTCACGCCGTCACTACGTGACCCTGGCACGCGAGCACCACGTGGCCCTGGTCGCGGTGGCCATGGACACGCCGGAAGCGCTCTGTCTGGAGCGCAACCGCACGCGCTCCGGGTCGCACACCAGTCCCCGGGCCCTGCGCAATCAGTTGCAGCAGCTCCAGAACGCGCTGAAGGGGCTGACGAAGGAAGGCATCCGGCACGTGCACGTGCTCACGCCGGAGACGGTGGGCGCGGTGGCCTTCGAGCACCGCCCGCTGCCGAGCCACCGCCAGGACGAGCACGGCCCCTTCGACATCATCGGAGACATCCACGGCTGCTTCACCGAACTGAAGGCCCTGCTGACGGAGCTGGGCTACACGGTCGCGCCGCGAGCGGACGGAGCCCCCGGCTTCGACGTGGGCACGCCCGCCGGGCGCAAGGTGGTGTTCCTGGGCGACCTGGTGGACCGGGGGCCCGGCGTGGTGGAAGTGCTGCGGCTGGTGATGGGGATGGTGGAGGCGGGCACGGCGCTGTGCGCGCCGGGCAATCACGAAATCAAGTTGCTCAAGAAGCTGCGTGGCAAGGACGTGCGCGTGGCGCGCGGGCTCGCGATGACGCTGGAGCAGTTGGAACGTGAGCCGCCCGGATTCTCCCAGGTGGTCGCCGACTTCATCGAAGCCCGTTCGCCGCACTACGTCCTGGACGACGGCCACCTCGTGGTGGCGCACGCGGGCCTGAAGGAGTCCATGCACGGCCGGGACACCCCGGAGGTGCGCGACTTCGCCCTCTACGGAGAGACCACCGGCGAGGCGGACGCCTACGGCCTGCCGGTGCGAGCCGACTGGGCCCGGGACTACCGGGGACCGGCGACGGTCGTGTACGGCCACACCCCCGTGCCTGAAGCCGAATGGGTGAACAACACCCTCTGCGTGGACACGGGCTGTGTGTTCGGAGGGAAGCTGACCGCGCTGCGCTATCCGGAGCGTGAGCTCATCTCCGTGCCCGCGCAACGCGAGTACTGGAAGTCACGGAGCCACGCGGCTCCGTGACCCTCCGGGAAGACGTCAGGCCGCCGCGGCGGTGACGCCGCCCACGCTCCGGCGCGCCGCCTCCATGCAGTCACCCAGGAAGCGCAGGTAGCAGTCCAGACCGCGCGAGCCGAACGACGCCAGCCGCCGGCCTTCCTCGGGATGGGTGCTCAGCATCCCCTCCATCATCCGCTCGTTGAGCGCGGTGTGGCCCACGTCCACCTCCGCGTGCTCGCGCAGGAAGGTGAGCGTGTCCAGCGTCCCCTGTCCCAGCACCTCGCGCACGCGCGCCAGGATGCGCGGCACCAGCACCACCGCCAGGTAGCCCACCTCGTACTCGATGGCGGCCTGACCCAGCGGCAGGTCGCCGGTGATGGCCTCGTCGTGCACCTGCCGGTACTCGCGCATGGCGGCCGTAGGCGCCTGGGCAACCAGCGCATCCGCGTCCAGCTTCCGCGCGTGGCTCGCGTTCCACTGCGCCGTCAGCACGCGCGCGTCCTGGAGGGTCATCAGGTGGTGGCCGGCCTCGTGCTTCGCGTGGGTGATGAGCTGCCGGCCCACCTTCTCCTGGCCCAGCGCGATGCAGCGCTCACCGGCGCCGCGGATCCATCCGTCCACGGGCTCGGTCATGTACGCGCCCCGGGCGGACCACTCGATGAGGAAGCGCGCCATCAGGTCCGGCGTGATGTCCGGCGACAGGAGCGTGCGCACGACGGGCTCCGTCTCCAGGCGGGCGCGGGTTTCCATGGCGTGCGGCAGGTACTGCGTCTGGACGAGGCTCATGACAGCTCCTTCTGGGGGTGGGAGAGCGGACGGGGCGCCGTCTGCTCATGGATGTGCTCCAGGAACTCGGGAGCGAGGTCGGCGGGGATGAGCCACAGGTAGGGCTTCGCGTCGGGCGCGGTGTCATGCAGGCCCGCGGCCTCCACGTCGCCAGCCTCTTCAGCCAGGAAGGTGAAGCCGTCGCGGCCCCGTTGGGCGAACCAGCGGCGAGCCCCATCCATCAGCGCCGGATAGGCCTGCCGGGCACGCGGCGACAGCGCGAACACCCGCACGGAGTCCAGCAGCCCGAAGGGATTGGTGCCGGGAGACCCCGACTCCAGGACGGCCACCGCCACCGGCTTCGCGCCCTCGCGAGCGACCAGCAGATGCCGCTCGCGCTCCAGGCCCACCGCCTGCCAGGCCCGCGTCACGTCCCGCAGGTCCAGCGTCTCCAGGCGCAGGTCCAACGCCTCGGCGTAGCAGGCAGGGCGGGTGAGGGCGATCCGCTCCACGAGCAGCCTCCGCTCCGCCTCCGTCGCGGGCCCCAGCTCCAGCCCCGTCGACGGCGGGGCAGGGGAATGGCCACACTCGACGTCAATCATTCGCATCGGCAGCATCAGCGTCCGCCCCGTCGCCGCCATGCGCTCGGCGAAGCCGACGTGCGAGCGGTACGTGAAGGGCACGGTCGATTCGATGTACGCCGCGAACCACCGGAACCCGCTGTCCCGCTGCGCGTGCTCCACACAATGCACGTACAGCTCACGCAGCATCTGCCCCTTGAGGCGCTCGAACCGCGTGGCGTCCTGACGCCGCGCCAGCTGGTGCACCATCCACACGGAGCGGTAGGGCTTCATCGCGGAGAGGGTCGCCTCCAAGCCACGCTCGGAAGGCCACACCACCTCGGTGAGGACCGAGCCCATCGAACCGGCCTGGCGGCCCAGCTCGATGAAGCTCCGCCGTCGCGACTCGAAGTCCTCCACGGACCTGCCCGCCAGGTTGAAGTAGCCGGAGTCGATGAACAGCCGCCACTGCTCCTCCACCCGCGCGCCATCGGTGCAAGTCGTCGGATGAAGGGCCCGCGCCACCAGCGCCTGCCAGCGCTCCGAGTCCTCGGCGGTCAGCGGCGTCACCAGGAGCCCGCACTGGAGCTCCCCATCGGTGCGGTCCGACACATGGCGCACCTCTCCGCGCAGCGACAGGACCTCACCCGCCGCCGTGCGCAGCTCGATGGGCTGGAGCACCCGGCCCGGCGAAAGGCGTTCCCCGGTCCCCAGCCGCAGCGCCATCCCATGCAGGGACACATCCACCGCGTCGCGCTCCCGGCCCAGCCACCCTGGCAGCGGCAGGCGCACGCTCAGGTCCGGAGGCGCGGGAGCACGCCGATGCGCCCGGCGGCGCACCTGGATCAACTGACGAGGCAGCGGCGTCACCCACGTCCCCGGCTCCGCCGGCTCACCGGACAGGAGCATCCGGTAGACGCAGCCATGGCCAAACACCTCCACCTCCCACGCGTCCGCGCCCGGATCCACCGTCAGCCCGGACCAGTGGAGGACTCCGCCTTCCAGCTCCAGCGTCTCCAGCCGCAGCGGCGACGCCATGTCTCCCCGTCGCAGCAGGGCGGACGAGCCCATCGCGGCGGCGGTGGCGAGGATGATGCGGATGCGCTCGGAGTCGGTGACGTCCCACCGGATCCCCCATTCCAGGACCGGTGCCTCGGACAACGGACGCAGCTGTGCGCGAGCGAAAGGCGCTCCCACGGTGGACTCTCCAGATGAATGACGTCGGGGGGCGCGCGAATCCTCCGGGGCTCCCGTGGATCCGCGCTTGAACGGGATACGCAACCGGACCTTGGGTCTGGTCGTTCAATCCCGCCGGAAGCCCTCCTCATCCGAAGGTCACGGGTGGGTCACTTCGATGGAGCCGGCCCCGGCGCGCTCCCGGCGGTCGTCGGCGTGCCGCCCGTGAGACGGAAGATCCGGTGGGGAGAAAGGATGAACTTCCGCTCCGGGCCTTGCGTCTTCAGGGTCCACGCCGCACGCCGGGGAGGGGTGTTCAGCAGCCGCGCCAGCACGGCCCGCGCGGGCTCCCGGGTCACGGCTTCCAGGGTGACCCGGCTCTCCAACGGAAGCCCGGCCGTGCTCCCCAGCTCGACCTGCGTCCCGCTCTGCTTCGAGACCTCCGCGCAGAGGAGCCGGAGGAGCTCTCCCAGGGAGCGCTCCTGGCGGGGCAGGGTGAGGGGCGTCTCCAGTGGAGAGCCCTGCTCGGGCGTGACGTGCCAGAGTCCTCCCGCCTGCACCAACCGGAAACGCGGGGCCTCCTTCCCGGCCTGCTGCGCGAGCAGCCGCGTGAGGACCTCCTCCTGGAGTTTGGCATCCGTCCGGGTGGCGTCCGTGACGGCATAGGTCAGGGTGATGGAGCCCTTCGGCGCGGGCCTGTCGGGCGGCTCCTCATAGGTGATGCCCCACCCCTCGCGGGTCTCCAGCTGCTTCACCGCGGCGGCGAGCGGCTGGGGCACGTCCTGGACGGTGAGCTGGACCTCCTCGCTCCAGGCAGTCCTTCCAGCAATGCAGACAGACAGCAGCATGGCGGCGCGAATCCCAGACTTCATCATGGACAGGGGCATGGCCTGACTCCTTTTGGGTGAAAGCTTAGCAATCGCTATGCCGTCTGGAACCCACTGGGATTCCTCGAGGATGGGGTGCCTCCCCTCCTGGGACCGCGACAGTTTGTCATGGTGCGCCCCAGAAGCCTGTCAGATGTGCCCCGAGGCGCCGGGCCGGCTCCCGGAATGCCTTTCCAGCCTCAATCGAAAATCCATACGCAGATGGTAAATTCAGGAAAGATCTTGAAAAGCTTTGAGCCCATTTGGTAGGAGTTGGGAATCACTGGCAAGTGGGAGGGATTGCCAGTGAAGCGGTTGCTGACCGTCGTTGCCTCGATGTGCATGCTGCTGGGTTCCACGACTGTCCTCGCGGAGGGGCCGGCGTCCGGGAGTGGGACGTCGTCGCGGAAGGAGGGGATGGCGGCGCGTGCCCAGGCGCTGCTCGCTCGCATCCAGGCGGAGGGGCTCGTCTCCGTGACCCTGAGGGCCCAGGACCCCGTGGACGTAGGGTTGTTGCGGCTGGTGTCCCAGTTCGATGGGACGCTTCCGGGCACGGCGGAGGCCCGGGCGCTGCTCGCGCTCCGTCCCGTGACGGCCCGTCCGCTGTCCATCCTGGCTGGAGGGACGCCGTCCTCGTCCGGGGCGCTGCTGGAGGACATCTATACGGTGACGGTGCGCAACCTCACCTCGGCGGACTGGTTCGACATCGTCGTCTTCTACAAGCGGGTCGGCCTGTCGGGCGTCGTCTACCTGGAGGCCTTCGATGTGCAGCCGAACGCCGCGCCGGTCTTCCAGATGGGGGTCTGCTCCCAGATGGAGAGCTACGTGGTGGGCTTCTTCATCGGGGATGACCTGGTGGCGCAGATCCCCTCCTCGGGCAACATGACGCCGACGCTGGCGAGCATCTACAACCCGTCGGACATCGAGCCCTGCGCGGACTCGTGGTCCATCGCGGACTGAGGCCGCGGGCCCTGGATGGGTGATGGGCGGCGGCACGCGCTACACAGGTGCCGCCGCGCTTCCCGGGCAAAGGGAGTGCGTCCACCGGACACTCCCCCCTCACGCCAAGGCACTGAAGCCAAGAAACCTCCTGGGTTTCATGTGACAGAAGAGTGCCCCCACGGTGGGAAACGTGCGGATGCCCCGGGTCGGGCTTACCTTGCGGGACCCATGTCCCTCCGCAAGGACTTCATCGAGCGCGCCATCGAGCAGTTCGTCGCCGCCATCGCCAGCATCCTCAAGGCCCGGAAGGAGAAGCGGTACGGGGACGCACGCGCCCTCATCCGCGACACCTCCCTCACCGTGCTGGGCATGGAGTACGGCGCGCTCGTCCTCGCGGACGCCGAGTCCACCTCTCGCCTGCTCGGCACCGCCTCGCGCGTGCGGATGCTCGCGAAGCTGGTGCGAGAGGACGGCGAGCTGATGCGCGAGCAGGGCGACCCCCTCACCGCGGACTCGCGCTTCCTGCTGTCGCTGGAGCTGTACCTGGAGGCCATCTCGCTCGGCCTCAACCCGGACACCGAGGACGCCACCGCCATCGCGGAGCTGCGCACCCTCACGGATCTCTCCGCGCTGTCGGAGCGGCACCAGCGGATGCTCTCCCAGGCCTGACGAAGCGCGGCGCGCACGTTCGCGCACCCGCGCATCGGTCGGGTTTACGACACAGCAACCTGGGGAGATCCATCGCTTCCGATCAGGCGCGGACACGGTGACGCTCCCCGCCTTGCCCTGGCTTCCGGGGTTGCGTCTATCCTTGCCGCCCATTTGTCACGCAACACCGGGGGGGTGCGCGTGTCCTTTGTTCGGTTACCCGAGAGCGTGGTCTCTTGTCGCAACCTCGTGGGCGGAGAGTGGGTCTCTCCGTCCGGAGCGTCCGCGCAGGAGGTCCGCAGTCCATATACAGGCGCGCTCATCGGCCGAGTGCCGCTGACGACCGCCTCCGGTGTGGCCCAGGCCGTGGAGGCCGCGAAGGTCGCCGCGCAAGGCTGGCGCGTCACCCCGCTGCGGGAGCGCACCCAATTCCTGCAACGCTTCCGCACGCTGCTGGAGACGCACCTGGAAAGGCTCGCGCACCTGGCCGCGAGCGAATCCGGCAAGACGGTGGCGGAGGGCCGCGCGGGTCTGCTCAAGGGGATGGAGGTCTGTGATTTCGCCCTGTCGCTCCAGAACCTGGATGGCGGAGCGCACCTGGAGGTGAGCCGGGGCGTCACCTGCGAATACCGCCGCGAGCCCCTGGGCGTCGTCGCCGGCATCACGCCGTTCAACTTCCCCGCGATGGTGCCCCTGTGGCTGTTCCCCATCGCCGTCACGGTGGGCAACGCCTTCATCCTCAAGCCATCGGAGAAGGTGCCGCTCACCGCGACCGCCATGGGCGAGCTGATGGTGGAGGCCGGCTATCCGCCGGGAGTCTTCTCCGTGGTGCACGGCGCGAAGCCCGCGGTGGACGCGCTGCTGGAGCACCCGGACGTGAAGGCGCTGGCCTTCGTGGGCTCGTCCCCGGTCGCGAGGCACGTCTATGTAGAGGGCAGCCGCCACGGCAAGCGCGTGCTGGCGCTGGGCGGCGCGAAGAACCACCTCATCGTCGTGCCGGACGCGGATCCAGAGCTCACGCCGCAGGCGGTGGTGGACTCGTTCACCGGCTGCGCGGGCCAGCGCTGCATGGCGGCCAGCGTGATGCTCGCGGTGGGAGACGTGCAGCCGCTGGTGGACGACATCCTCCGGCGGGCATCCCGTCTGGAGGTCGGCCCGGGCATGGGGGCGCTCATCGACCGGGGCGCGGTGGACCGGCTGGAGACGGCCATCGCCAGGGCCCAGGCGGACGGGGCGCGAGTGCTGTTGGACGGGCGAGGCAAGCGGCCCGCGGGTGAGGCCTACGCGAACGGCCACTGGCTGGGGCCCACGGTGCTGGACGGCGTACGTCCGGAGATGGAGGCCGCGCGGCGCGAGCTGTTTGGCCCGGTGCTCTCCATCGTGCGGGTTCCCACGCTGTCGGCGGCGCTCGCGGTGGAGAACGCGTCGCCCTATGGCAACGCGGCGTCCATCTTCACCACCAACGGCGCGGTGGCCCAGTCGGTGGTGGAGGGCGCCAGGGCTGGCATGGTGGGCGTGAACGTGGGCGTGCCGGTGCCGCGCGAGCCCTTCTCCTTCGGCGGCACGGGCGAGTCGAAGTTCGGCCACGGGGACATCACCGGACCGTCGAGCCTCGACTTCTGGAGCCAGCTCAAGAAGGTGACGCGCAAGTGGTCCACGCGCACCGACGGCTCCTGGATGAGTTGACGCCGCTGCTTCGCCCATTCCCAGACATCTGTCTTTTCCCACGCGCCCCGCGAGGAGGGTGCACCCATGGCTGACAAGAAGCCGGTCAATCACATCCGTCTCACGTCCCATCCTGATGGCCAGGCACCCGGAGTCCCCCTGCGCTGGGGCGAGTCGGAGCCGCTGCGCCGGGGCCCGGTGGTGGCCACGCTCTCCGACCCCGCGAACCGCAACGTCATCGGCACGCACTCGGGCGCGTACTCCATCTATCGCGCGCTGGCGGTGTCCGCGGGCAAGCTGCCGCAGGACCACAAGGCGGACCTGACCAACACCTCGCCGGCGGCGCAGGTGGGTCCGCATCCGGCGTGGAGCGACCCCAAGCGCATCGTGTCGCTGGACCCGTGGGGCGCGGTGGCGTCGCAGGTGTTCCGCGCCTACGCCGAGCAGGGTGTGGACTACCGGCCCACCATCGCCGTCACCCGGGCCCACATCAACATGCCGGAGGTGCGTGAGGCCATGGCCGCCGGGCGCCTGAAGGTGGACGGCGACCTCGTCGCTGCCAACGGTGACGTGAAGGTCGTGAAGGCCGCGGTGGAGCCCGTCTGGTACCTGCCCGGCATCGCCGAACGCTTCGGCCTCACGGAGGGCGCGCTGCGCCGAGGCCTCTTCGAGCACACCGGTGGCATGTACCCGGAGCTCATCACCCGCCCGGACCTGCACGTCTTCCTGCCGCCCATCGGCGGTCTGTCGCTGTATGTGTTTGGAAACATCAACTCGCTCGCGGACCGGGACGTGCCGCTGGCGGCGCGGGTGCATGACGAGTGCAACGGCTCGGACGTCTTCGGCAGCGACATCTGCACCTGCCGGCCCTACCTGGTGCACGGCATCGAGGAGTGCGTGCGGACGGCGCAGCAGGGCGGGGTGGGGCTCATCGTCTACCACCGCAAGGAGGGCCGTGCGCTGGGTGAGGTGACCAAGTTCCTGGTCTACAACGCACGCAAGCGCCAGGAGGGCGGAGACTCCGCGGCCACGTACTTCCACCGCACGGAGTGCGTGGCGGGCGTGCAGGACATGCGCTTCCAGGAGCTGATGCCGGACGTGCTGCACTGGCTGGGCATCACGCGCATCCACCGCTTCATCTCCATGAGCGACATGAAGCACGACGCCATCGTGCGCTCGGGCATCGAGATTCTGGAGCGGGTGCCCATCCCGGACGGGCTCATCCCGGCCGACGCGAAGGTGGAGATGGAGGCGAAGAAGGCCGCGGGCTACTTCACGCGCGGGCCGGTGGCGGACGCGGGGGAGCTGGCGCAGGTGAAGGGACGGGACCTCGATGCTTGACGCGATCCGGGTGCAGGAGGTGTCCCCCACGGTGGCGTGGCTGCGCAGCCCGGCGGCCATCCGCGAGCGCTGTCACCAGGTGTTGGACCTGGGGCTCGCCGGCCGGCTGGAGTACTTCCGGGTGGAGCCGTCCCGTCTGCCCACGGTGGTGGACCGGGTGCTGGCGGTGACGCATGAGGCGTACCCCCGCCTGGACATCCCGGTGCACAGCCGCTGGAGGCACTTCGACGCGGGAGGAGTGCCCAGGCTCGCGCAGCTGGAGGCGAGGCTGGCCCCGCTGCCGCCGGAGGAGCGAGCGAGGGCGAAGGTGGACCTGGGCGTGGTGAGCGTGCTGCTGGACGCGGGCAGCGGGCCCGCGTGGCGCTACCAGGAGCCCGGAGGCGCGTCCTACGTGCGCTCGGAGGGACTGGCGGTGGCGTCGCTGCGCATGTTCATGGCGGGCGGCTTCTCCTCGGATCCGGACCGGCCGCTGCGAGCGGACGCGGAGGCGCTGGGCCGCATGACGCGCGAGCATTTGGAGCGCGGCTTCCAGGTGACGGAATCCAATCCGCTCCTGGGCGTGGAGGGGCGGCTGCACCTCATGCAGGCGCTGTCGCGCGTGCTGCCCAGGCCGGGGACGCTGTTCGACATGCTGGCCGCGCACCGCCGCAGCGTGCGAGCGGCGGAGGTGCTGGGCACGGTGCTGGAGGTGCTGGGCCCCATCTGGCCGGGTCGCACGACGGTGGACGGAGTGAACCTGGGAGACGTCTGGCCGCATCCAGCGCTCGGGCCACCCGGGAGCGCGGACGCGCTGGTGCCCTTCCACAAGTTGTCCCAGTGGTTGGCGTACTCGCTGGTGGAGCCGCTGGCGGAAGCGGGCGTGACGGTGACGGAGCTGGACGCGCTCACCGGCCTGCCGGAGTACCGCAACGGAGGCCTCTTCGTGGACCTGGGAGTGCTGGTGCCGCAGGACCCCCGCATGACGACGGAGGTCTACGGACCGGGGGACCCGCCCATCGTGGAGTGGCGGGCGCTGACGGTGGCGCTCTTGGACCGGGTTGCAGCGCTGGTGCGAGGGCGTCTGGAGTTGAGCGCGGAGGAGCTGCCGCTGGCGAAGGTGCTCCAGGGCGGCACGTGGACGGCGGGCCGCCGGGTGGCGGCGGAGCTGCGCCCCGGAGGCGTGCCGCCCATCCGCATCCGCAGTGACGGCACGGTGTTCTGAAACCCAAATCCAAGAGGAGGACGCATGGACTTCCCGAACTGCACGGTGGTGGATCACCCGCTGGTGAAGCACAAGCTGACGGTGATGCGCAGGACGGACACGAGCACGGCGTCCTTCCGGGCGCTGCTGGAGGAGATCTCCCTCCTGCTCGGGTACGAGGCGCTGCGAGACCTGAAGCTGCGCGAGGAAGAGATTGAAACGCCCATGGCGCGCACCACGGGCTGGGCGCTGGACGGCAAGAAGCTGGTGCTGGTGCCCATCCTGAGAGCGGGGCAGGGCATCCTGGACGGCCTGTTGCAACTCGTCCCCTCCGCGCGAGTGGGCCACATCGGCCTGTACCGCGACCCGGAGTCCCTGAGCGCGGTGGAGTACTACTACCGCGTGCCCGCGAACCTGGAGGACCGCGACGTCATCGTCTGTGACCCGATGCTTGCGACAGGCAACTCCGCGGTGGCGGCGCTCCAGCGAGTGAAGCGAAGCCGCCCGGGCTCATTGCGCTTCGTGTGTCTGCTCGCGTGTCCGGAGGGCCTGACGAACCTGCGCGAGCACCACCCCGACGTGCGAGTCTTCACCGCCGCCATCGACGAGAAGCTGGACTCGCACGGCTACATCCTGCCCGGCCTGGGCGACGCGGGAGACCGCCTCTTCGGCACGAAGTCAGTGGACTGACTAGTCGCGATTTGCTGGATTGACGGTGAGGCATGAATCCTTCATGTCTCACCGCATGAAGACATCTCGTTTCGCGTCCGCGTTGATGGCATTGGGGTTCCTCGCCTGTGGTGGAGCGCCGGATGAGGTAGCTGTCCCCGGCGTCCAGACCCAGGAGATCATCGGCGGAGGCCTCGCGGCCCGGTACGAGCTGCCCCATCAGGTGCGCCTCCATGTAACGGGCGCGTTCACCTGTGGCGGCACGCTCATCCGGGCCGGTTGGGTGGTGACGGCCGCCCACTGCGTCGAGGGCGTCACCCCCGCGTCCATGCGCATCTACGCGGGAGACCTGCGGCTGGGCGCGGTGGAGGCGGACGAGCAGTACCGAGCGGTGTCGCGCAAGGTGATGCACCCGTCCTACGACGGGTGGGCCCACGACGTCGCGCTCCTCCAACTCGCCCAGCCCTTCAACCTGTCACAGGCGGTTCAGACGCTGACGCTGCCGGATGCGCCCGCGCCCATGGGAGTGCCGTACGTCGCGAGCGGCTGGGGGCGCACGCCGACAGCGCCCACCTCCGATGCGCTCAAGCGCGTGAGCCTGAGCATCACCTCCACGGCCACCTGCCGCGACATGGTGGGAAGCGACTACGTCAACGGCGCGGTGCTGTGCACGGCGCCGAGCGCCACCGCGAACGTCTGCACCCGGGACGATGGCGGACCCCTGGCCTTCAACGGGAAGTTGTATGGGATTGTGAGCGCGTTCGGCTCCAACCAGTGCAACACGTTCTCCATGTTCACCAACGTGGCCACGTACACGCCGTGGCTCCGCTCCGTCATCAACGGGACGTGATGCACCGAGCCACGGCGGTTTCACGCCTTGGCTCTTGAGAACCGGGAAAGACGGATTTAAACGTTGAGCGGTCTAAACGTTTTTGTCCATTTCCCGGGAGTCCAGGCATGCGCGCGTCGTGGCGGTCCACCCTGATGGCGGTGATGTTGGGCGCGGTCTTCGCGGAAGGAGTGGAGGCAGCGGAGCCCGGCGCGCAGCACTGGACGGAGAACCTTTCCGCCGGAACGGGCACGTCGGAGCTCGTGGGCACACGAGACGGGCTGCTCTACGAACCCAACGCCGTGATGCGCCGTCCCGAAGGCCTGAGCCGGCTCACAGGCCTCTTCGAGTTCCCGGCGCGCAAGCTCGAGCAGCCCGTGGACACCTTCCGTCCCCGGGTCCAGGCGACGGTGGGCCTGGGACAGAGCGTCGAAGTGGACGTGCGCGTGAGAACCTCCGGAGGAGCCTGGAGCGAATGGCGCACCGCCACGGGAGACGAAACCGTGCGCCTGCCCCGTTCGGGCACGGAGGTGCAGGTGCGCCTCGCGCTCATCGCGGACGAGCGAGGCCGCGGTCCGGTGGTCCAGGAGGTGGGCCTGGAGGGCTGGCGCGAAGGAGGCACGGAGGAGGGGCTCCAGACGCTCGCGCCGCTGACCTACCGCGTCTACGCCACCCGTGAGGGTCTGGTGGGAGGCACGACGGCGAACGGCCACGTCATCAAGACGAACGACCGCTTCGTGGCGCTGCCATCGCGGCGAGGCCTCGCGTCGAACGGAGGCTCCGAGTACCAGGTGCGCGTCTGTTATTCGAAGACGGCGAAGTGCGCGACGACGTCCGTCTGGGACGTGGGCCCGTGGAACACGAAGGACGACTACTGGAACCCGTCCAGCGTGCGCGAGATGTGGAAGACGCTGCCGCAGGGCAAGCCGGAGGCGCAGGCGGCATACCAGGACAACTTCAACGGTGGGTTGGACCAGTTCGGTCGCCGGCCGGCGAACCCCGCGGGCATCGACCTCGCGGACGGGACGTTCTGGTTGGACCTGGGCATGTCGAACAATGACTGGGTGGACGTGACGTACCTGTGGACGTCCGGCGGTGGTTCATCGACGGGGCTGGTCATCGACAGCAACAACGCGAACAACGACCAGTCCAAGGGCTACATCCAGCTCACGGGCACCAGCTGGGCGTCCTCCACGAACGTGGCGGGCTACTACGGCACCAGCTACCTGGTGTCTCCGGGAGCGGCGGTGTCGGAGCCGGCGACGTTCTGGTTCTACCTGTCCGCGGCGGGAACGAAGACGGTGGACGCGTGGTGGACGGCGGCGAGCGACCGCTCCACGGCGGCGCCCTTCATCGTCACGAACGCCTCCGGCACGCAGCTGGCGAACGTGAAGGTGAACCAGACGGTCAACGGCGCAAGGTGGAACACGCTCGGCACGTGGAGCTTCCCGGCGGGGTGGAACAAGGTCCAGCTGAGCCGTTGGGTGACGGCGGGGACCTACGTGGTCGCGGACGCCATCCAGGTCCGTTAGGCCTCATGGACGCACGGGTTGTCCGGGCGATAGAACGGTGCCCCATCTCCGAGGAAGTCATCCATGGCGTCGTTGCGCACCGTGCTCCCGCCTCCCGTGGAGGAGCCCCAGCTCTACACCGACCTTGCCGGCTGGTGGCCGTTGTTCTCGCCACCAGAGGAGTACGGCGAGGAGGCGGAGGACCTGCTCCCCATGTTGCATCTGGAGGAGGGCCCGGCGAGCACGATGCTGGAATTGGGCTCGGGCGGAGGAAGCCTGGCCTTCCACCTGAAGAAGCACTTCACGCTGACGCTGACGGACCGCTCGGCGGAGATGGTGGCGGTGAGCCGCAAGGTGAACCCGGAGTGCGAGCACCGCGTAGGGGACATGCGCACGCTGCGGTTGGGGCGCACGTTCGACCGGGTGATGGTGCACGACGCCATCATGTACGCGGTGGAGCGCGAGGACGCGCGAGCCACGGTCCACACGGCGGCGGCGCACTGCCGTCCGGGAGGCCGGGTCGTGCTGTTGCCGGACTGCGTGCGTGAGACCTTCGAGCCCCTCACCGAGTCCGGAGGCCACGACGGGCCGGACGGGAGAGGAATGCGCTACCTCATGTGGACCTGGGATCCGGATCCGGAGGACGAGACGTTCGAGACCGCGTTCGCCTATCTGCTGCGCGAAGCGGACGGAACGGTGAGCATGTCGCAGGAGCGTCACCGCTTCGGACTCTTCCGGCGAGACGACTGGCTCGAATGGATGCAAGAGGCCGGCTGTCCCGCGACGACGCGCAGGGACCCCTGGAACCGGGAAGTCTTCATCGGAGTGCGGGAGCAGGACTGATGCGAGGGTGGGGGGCCCTGCTGCTGTTCATCCCGCTGTGGGGGATGGCCGCGCCCGCGCGAGTGGAGCTCGTCTTTGGCGGAGACGTGATTCCGCACGGCGAGGTGAAGTCGGTGGCGAAGGCCCACGCGCGCAGTGGAAACCACGAAGGCTGGGACCACGTCTTCGGGCCGATGTCGGACGTGCTGCGCACGGCGGACGTAGGCGTGGTGAACCTGGAGACGCCGGTCACGGACGAGCGAAAGGCCTTCACACAGGAGCTGGTCTTCAACGCGCCTCCAGCGATGGTGCAGGCGTTGGTGAACGCCGGAGTGAAAGTGGTGTCCACGGGCAACAACCACGCAAGGGATCAGCGCGTGGAAGGCCTGGTGGAGACGCTGCGAAACCTGGACGCGGCGGGACTGCGCCACACGGGCACGGGGCTCACGAGAGACGCGGCCTGGGAGCCGGTGTTCATGGAGGTGCGAGGCATCAAGCTGGGCTTCCTCTCCTTCTCGAGGAGCCTGAACGGCTTCAGCAACCCGAAGGAAGCGGACGCGCCGCACGTAGCGCTCTTGCCCTACCCGGAGCACGCCTCGAGAAGGGGGCTGAAGCCGGAGGAAGCGCTGGAGCGGGTGCGAGCAGCGGCAGCGAAGTGTGACGCGCTCTTCGTGATGGGGCACTGGGGGCGCGAGTACGCGGACACGCCGCATCCGTTGGACAGGGCCTTGGGGCAGGCCTTCCTGGAAGCAGGAGCCTTCGCGGTCATCGGCCACCATCCGCACGTGCTCCAGCCGTTGGAGGCATACACAACGAAGTCCGGGCGCCGGGGTTTCATCGCCTACTCATTGGGCAACCTGGTGGCGAACCAGGCGCGCTTCTACCGGCACGTGAAGGGACAACTGGGCAAGGACGGAGACAAGCGGGACACCCTGCTCCTGCGAGTCGGAGTGACCAGGGCAGAGCCCGGAGCCCCGGTGTCCCTGGCGGATGTCTCAGTGTTGCCGGTCTGGATTGAAAACAACGCCCAGGGCCGCAAGGCGAAATCGAAGCGGAACATCCAGCCGGTGCTCATCGACCGCGAGATTGAAGAAGTATCGCGAAGGTTGACGGCACTCACCCAGCGCACCGTGACGCCCGACAAGGCGACCCGAGCCGAGAAGGCCGCCCTGGAGCAGCGCCTGACCAACGCCCGTTACCGTCGCGAACGCATCCTGAGGATGTTGCCCACGGAGTTCCAGGTGGCCACCCCGGAGCTGAGGCGAAGAGAGCTGACGGCTCAGACCGCGCACTGAACACACTCTGGGACACCGCGTCTTGCACGCGGTGTCCGGGCTGAAGCATGTGAACGCTCCCCTCATCCCGGAGCGTTCGTGTCCCATCCCCTCCCATGGTTCCGCTGGAGTCCCCTGGCTCTGACGCTGGCGGCCTCCCTCTCTTGTGCCCCCACCGAGGACCTGGAGCCCCCGCCACAACCCACCACCCAGAAGCAGGGCGTGGACGTGCCGGGCTTCGCCGAGCTGCACCACCACATGTTCGCCGAGGAGGCCTTCGGAGGCGGCTGGTTCCACGGCGGCGTCAACGGCGCGCTCGACACCTGTGACGGAGGCTGGCCCGAGAGCGACCACGCCCGCGTCCGCATGGACCTGAGTGGCCTGCTCAACCTATGTCCCAACTCCGGAGGCGTGGACCTGAGCGGAGTCCCCATCCTGTCCCAGCTCTTCGGAGTCGCGGGAGCGGTGGGCTCGGAGTTCATCGGGAAGATTGAAGGAACAGAAGGGGACACCGGCCTGCACATGGGCCGCCGTCAGCCCGGCACGGAGTGGCCCCGCTGGGACACCATCGCCCACCAGCAGTCCTGGGGTGGGTGGCTCAAGCAGGCGCACCAGGGAGGCATGTCGCTGGTGGTGGTGTCCGCAGTGAGCAACGGCTTCCTCTGCGAAGCGCTGCCCCCGCAGAACCGCAAGCGCGCCTGCGACGAGATGATGGACGTGGAGGTCCAGCTCCAGATGGCCCGCGCCTTCGACGCGGCCAACGACTGGGTGGAGATCGCCCTGTCGCCCGCGGACGCGAGGCGGATCATCTCGCAAGGCAAGCTCGCCATGGTCCTCTCCATTGAGACCAGCAAGCTCTTCGGCGCGAAGGACTGGCGCGCGGAGCTGAACCGCTTCCACGCGCTGGGCGTGCGCACGCTCCAGCCCGTGCACCAGCTGGACAACCGCTTCGGAGGAGCGGCCCCGCACAACGCCATCTTCCAGGCCGCGCAGTTCCTGGAGAACTGCCACATCGACACCGACTGCGGAATCACCGCCTCCGGCTTCACGCTGGGCTTCGACGTGGACGCCCAGTGCCGCAACGTGAAGGGCCTCACCGCGGACGGACAGCAGCTCCTCCAGGCGATGATGGACAAGGGCATGCTCATCGACCTGGCGCACCTGTCGGAGAAGAGCGTGCGTGACGCGTACGCCGTCTCCCAGGCGAACCGCTACTACCCGCTCTTCATCAGCCACGGCCACTTCCGCGAGGTGATGAACGGCAAGCTCGCCCAGCACGAGAAGACCACGCCCGCCTGGGTGGTGCAGATGCTCCGCCGCACGGGAGGCATGTTCGGCCTGCGCACCGCGCACGACGAGACGCGCACGTACACGCCCGCGAACATCGCCAACGACTGCCAGGGCTCCAGCCGCTCCTTCGCGCAGGCCTACGAGTACGGCCGCCAGGGCCTCAAGGTCCCCATGGCCTTCGGCGCGGACTTCAACGGCTTCATCCAGCAGACGCGGCCCCGCTTTGGCCCCAACGGCGCATGCTCCGCGGGCTTCCAGGCGGAGGCGGACGCCCAGGCCCACCAGCAGGAACTGGAGGCACCGGGCAGGCTGGGTACGCCGTTCGACGAGCAGGGCCTGGCCCACGTGGGCCTCCTGCCGGACCTGCTCCGGGACGTGCGCAACCTGGGCGCGGACACCACGCCGCTGGACCGCTCGGCGGAGCTGTTCATCCGCATGTGGGAGCGCACCGCGAGCACCGCGCGCAACGGCAGCATGGCGGACCCCGCGCTGGACATCGACACGGGAGGCATCGCGCAGTGGGTGCCGCCGGACGAGCGCGAGAAGGCGTACCCCACCGTCTGCGGCAAGGCCTACGCACCGGACTCCAAGACGCTGGGCCAGGGTTGCCGCTTCGACGACGAGTGCCAGAGCGAGCAGTGCACCTCCGTGCTCTGCGCCACCTTCGACGGCCGCTGCGTCTGCAATGACGACGGCGACTGCGGCATGTCCCGCTACTGCCAGAACGACATCCCGGGCAACCCCGGCGACAACGACTGCGTGGACCGCAAGACGGACGGCACGTCGTGCAGCCGCGACGGCCAGTGTCTCTCTCGAGCCTGCGGAGGCTGCTTCAACGCGGTGGGCTGGTGCTACACGCCGCGCTCCAAGGCCTACGGGCAGACCTGCAAGTCCGACCGCGAGTGCACCACCGACCGCTGCAGCGCGGACTGCTACCTGAACCCCACGGGAAGCTGCCTCTGCGACAGCGACTCGCACTGCGGAGCGAACCAGTTCTGCGGCTGGGGGCTCAACTCCGGCAAGTGCGTGAACAAGCGAGGCCGGGGCGCGGCCTGCTCCAGCGATCGCGAGTGCGCCTCCGGCACGTGTCGCTGGTCGTTCACCTGCAAGTAGCGCCCACTCAGCGAGGCGCCTCGGATTCCTTCCGGGGCGCCTCGTGCAGGTCGCGCAACGCGACAACACGGTCCAGCAGAGGCCCGCCCAGCTTCTTCCGGGCGATGCGCTGCGACGGATAGATGCCCCGGTGGCCGGTGAGCAGGTACGCCACCGTGGCGACGATGGCCACGTGAGGCAGCACGGAGGCGCCCACCAGCTCCACCGCCATCAGGGACAGCGCGAGCGGCGTATTGGCCGCCGCCGCGAACAGCGCCGCCATGCCCACCGCCGCGCCCAGGTCCACCGGCAGTCCCAACAGCCGAGCGAGGACGTTGCCCAGCGCCGCGCCAATGAAGAACAGCGGCGTCACCTCACCGCCCAGGAACCCCGCGCCCAGCGTCACCACCGTGAACACGAGCTTCCAGGCGAACGCGCCCCAAGGCAGCGACACATCCTCGAACGCGCGAAGGATGCCGGGCACGCCCAGGCCCAGGTAGTCGCTGGTGCCCGCGAGCTTCCAAAGCCCCACCACCCCCAGGCCGCCCAGGGCCATGCGCACGGGAAGCCACGGCACACGGCGCTCCAGGACCCGCTTCAGTCCATGCGTGCCCTCGATGAAGGCCACCGCCACGCCCGCGATGCCCACCGCGAACACCAGCCACTTGCCCAGCACGGGCAACGTCAGCGCCAGCGCCTGAGGCACCGGGTACGCGGTGTGATGGATGCCCAGCCCGCGAGTCACGATGTCGCCCACGACAGCAGCCGTGAGCGCGGGCAGGAGCGCCTCGTAGCCCAGCCGGCCCACGCACACGACCTCCAGGCCGAACACCGTGCCCGCCAGCGGCGTGCCGAACACCGAACCGAAGCCGCCCGCGATGCCCGCCGCCAGCAGCTCGCTCCGGGTGTCAGGAGTCACACGGAAGCGCCAGGCAATCTGGTCCGCCAGGCTCGCGCCCATCTGCACCGCGGTCCCCTCGCGTCCCGCGCTCCCGCCGAACAGGTGTGTGAGCACCGTGCCCAGCAGCACCATGGGCGCCATGCGAAGGGGAATCACCGCGTCGCCCGCGTGCACCGTGTCCAGCACCAGATTGTTGCCGCCCCGGATGGACGCGCCCCACCGGCCGTACACCGCACCCAGGACGAGTCCCGCCACGGGCAGCGCGTACACCAGCCACTCATGCGCCAGCCGGAACTCCGTGGCCTCTTCCAGCAGCGCCAGGAACACCGCGGACGCCACGCCACACACGCCCCCCACGATGGCGCCCAACAGCAGCCACTGGCCCAGCGCTCGAGCACTCCCGGAGAGGTTCATGGCTGGACTCTAGCCGTGAAACAATGCGTCAACCGGAAGCGCTGCGTCAGCAATGGGGACACAACGGCTCCATTCTGACGCACCGTGGCGGAATTCGTGTTCAACATGGAATACATATTGCGGGGTTAATTCAGGTCTGAGGAGTGATTCCAGAGTCAAACCCGTGTACCGTGCGCGGCCTCTCCCCATTGCCGGGGCGGGAACCCCCTACCTCTTCAGGAGCCGGTATGTCCGTTCGTCGCAGCGGGCTGTCCCTCGCCGCCGTCCTCGCCGCCACCACCCTCAGTGGCACCGCGATGGCCAGCACCATCAACCAGAACACGTCGTGGACCATCAACCGCTCGGCGTCGCAGACGTACCGGGTGGTGGCCTACGGCGACTCCATCTTCGCCGGCTACAACGGCGGAATCACCAGCGTGGGGCGTCGTGCGGCCCCGGTGGTGGAAGGTGAGTACGCGGCGAAGAAGTGGGGCACCAACGTGGAGGTCATCCGCCGCACGAAGTCCGGCGCGAAGGCGGACGACATCTACAACAACAAGATCGTCTCCGAGCGCTCCTACATGCAGGACTCCCGGACGCGCGTCGTGATGTTCGAGATGTGCGGCAACGACTACCTGCAGGCCCGCAGCGCGTTCTCCGACCAGACCGGCACCTGTAACTACAGCGGCCTGCAGAACGCGCTGACGGCGTGCACCACGTACATGGAGCGTGGCATGCAGGCCATCAACCAGTACGCGACCACCGCCAAGGTGAAGGTCATCTCCAACATCTATTACCCCGGCTATGACGCGGACAACGTGCTGACGTCCTGCACGGACGCGACGACGGGCCAGAAGGTGAACAAGCAGCAGTACTTCCTGCCGCTGCTGGCGCGCAGCAACTGGCGCGCCTGCAACCTGGCGGCGAAGTACGGCTTCAAGTGCGCGGACGCCTTCGCGGAGATGATGGCCTCCGACTACGACCGCAACGGCGACGGTCAGATTGACTCCGCGGCCATCGCGTACCGCGCCGGCGAGACCGAGGACGCCTACGTCCAGCGCATCAGCGTCACCCTGCGCAGCACGCTGCGCGACGCGAACGGCCACCTGGCGAACAGCAGCACCAGCTACGACTACATCCAGTCGGACAACACGCACCCGACGTACACGGGCTCCACCATCAGCGTGAACATCTTCTCCGGCTCCGGCTCCGGCTCCGGGGCGCCGTCCTACACGGACGCCCAGGTCGTCGACGGCAAGAACCCGGACTGGAACAAGTTCGGCCACGAGCGCATGGGCTGGAGCATCTCCACGTTCGACCCCGCGACGCCGTGACGTAAATCGGCATCCGTAGGGAGAAAGGGCCTCCGACCTGTCACCGGGTCGGGGGCCTTGTCGTGTCCGGACCGAGGGAGTGGCCTGCAGCCCGGTCAGCGTCCAGGCGTCCAGGCCTCCTTTCGTCGGAGCGCCAATGACCAGGTCCGCTCAAACGAGGGTTTGACGTCATCGGCCTGAAGCGTTAGAGAGTGCACCCCCCGCGACGAACCGCTGGCCCCCGGGCCTCGGAAATCAGCGCGGGGGGGAAGAAAAGGATCGACGAAGGTTGTTGATCCCGAACGCGGCGAAGAGGTAGAAGCCGCGCCCCTCACCTCGAAGCCCGCGCACTGGCGCGGAAGGCACTTCGGGGAGAGAGCAGCACCGACAAGAAAATAGGGCAGTCAACAAGCGGGTTGACAGCGAGCGCGGCGAAGAGATAGAAGCCGCGCCCCACCGAAGAAGCAGCGGTCCGGAAGGCAACACGACGGACGCAAAGCGGTGAAGAAAGCTGACAGCAAGCGGTTGACAGGGAACGCGGCGCTGAAGTAGAAGCCGCTCCCCTTCGAAAAGAAACGGCGGAAGTCACTGGACGGCGCCGACGAACTTCGAAGCAGCCCGCAGGACGCAAAAGCGAAGTTGACGCTGACTGCGAACTGAAATAGAAGCTGCAACCCCGCCGGGCGAAACAAGCCGGCAAGCAACAAAGTCGCAACAAGCGGCTCGGTCTTTGAAAACCAAATAGCAAGCCCAAGTAGTAATGGATTGCGGAAACCCGCAGTCAATTTTTTGAGGGCGCTTCACCTCAAGAGCAGCGCTGAAAAGCGCAGCGAGAGGGAAGTGCCGACGAATCAGCGAGCCGAGACTCCTTAGCCGGGTCTCGGGGAACGCCGGTTCAAGCAAACCAAGAATACAATTGGAGAGTTTGATCCTGGCTCAGAACGAACGCTGGCGGCGTGCCTAACACAT
>NZ_RAWN01000054.1:0-51316 GCF_003668895.1 Corallococcus sp. AB045 | reverse complement strand
CCTCAGCGCAGTCCCACCCCCACCCAGCAGGAGCCGTTCCACACCATGTATCTGACCTTGTCCGACCAGGCGCAGTCCGCGAGCATCCCCCCCGAGAGGCTCCACGCGAAGGTGACCTCCACTGTCATGGGCAACCTGGCGGCGAACTTCGTCACCGTGTCCCGGACGTCGCCTGGCCCCGCCTCCGTGCCGGTGACGTCGGTGCTCGACAACCTGGTTCACGACACGGGCTCGGCCGTGCTGCTCATCGCCTTCCAACTGGACGCGGGCAAGGGCGAGCCCGAAGTGCGCCGCTACGTGGAGGCCCGGGCACCGGCGCTCGCCAGACATGGCGGCAAGGTGCTGCTGAGCGGGCTCACGCCCCGCCGCGACGGCTGGCAGTACGACGGCTTCGAGTTGGTCCAGTTCCCCGCCCCGGACACCATCCGCACCTTGATGGGGGACCCCGAGTACCGCACCCCCTCCATCCAGGAGCTCTCCAAGATCTTCACCGGCAGCTTCGCCATGTTGCACGTGGCCGTCAGCTGACCCTTCCCTCGCTCCGGGGAGGCCGGCCGCCGTCCACCGGCCTCCCACCGCCCACGAAGAGACGCCCTCATGCCTGCCGTAGCCCCTGGCCCCTTTGGCCACCTGCTGCTGGGAAACGCCCGCGAGTTCCGGGACCACCCGCTGGACCTCATGATGAGGTGCAAGCGGGAGCATGGGGACGTCGTCCGGCTCCGGATGGGCCCCGTGAACCTGTATCTGCTCTTCCACCCGGAGCATGTGGGCCGGGTGCTGGAGGGTGGCACCTTCGGACGCAGTGACGTCGCGTCGCTGTTCGACCCCCTGCTGGGGGGAAGCATGATCATCGCCGACGGCGAGCCGTGGCGGCGCCAACGGCAGGCCCTGGCGCCCACCTTCGCCCGGGAGCGGCTGAAACAGCTCGCCGGACGGATGCGCGAGTCCGCGCTGGGGCTGGTGGCCCGCTGGGAGCAGGCCCGGATGCAGGGACGGGAGATTGACGCCCAGCAGGAGATCACCCGCTACGCCCTGGACGTGATGGCCATCTACCTGGTGGGGCGTACCTTCGACGCGGAGGAGTCCGCGACCATCTCCCGCGCATGGTACGTCTGCCTCCAGAGCATGGCGGACCGCCTCTCCGCCATGGTGCCGCTGCCCGCGTGGCTGCCCACGCCCAGCATGCGGCGGCTGGTGGCCGCGACGGCGGACATCTCCCGCATCATCCTGAAGCACGTCCAGGAGCGCCGCCAGGAGCTGAAGCCGGAGGACCGGGGCGACTTCCTCTCCATCCTCGTCCACACCCCCACCCCCGAGGGCCGCAAGCTCACGGACGCGGAGATCCTCGCGGAGGCCAAGGGCTTGTTCCTCGCGGGCTTCGACACGGTGGCATCCGCGATGAGCTGGACGCTCCACGCCTGCACGACCCACCCCGAGGTGCAGCAAAAGCTTCGCGCGGAGGTGCGCGCCCTGCCGGACGGCGGAGGGGGCGCCGCCACGGCGGACATGCCCTACTTCCGCCGCGTCTTCAACGAGGCCATCCGGCTCAACCCGCCCCTGTGGATCGTGGACCGCAAGACCCAGGAGGACGTGGAGCTGGGCGGCTACACCCTGCCCAAGGGTTCCAACATCATCACCTGCCCGTACGTCACCCACCGGGACCCGGCGTGGTGGGAGGACCCGCTCCGCTTCGACCCGGATCGCTTCCTCCCGTCCCGTTCGGAGCACCGCCCGCGCTACGCGCACTTTCCCTTCGGGGGCGGCCGGATGAAGTGCATTGGCGTGGGCATGGCCATGATGGAGGCGCAGATCCTCTTCGCCGAGTTGCTCCCCCGCTTCCGCTTCGAGCTGTCTCCCTGGCACCCCGTGGAGCTGGAGCCCACGCTCGTGCTCCGGGCCCGCGGCGGGCTCCACCTCAGGCTGTCCGCGCCGGCGGATGACGGCCCCGCCCTTTCCCAGACACAGCCCCCATCCGCCCTGGGCGAGACCGGCTGACACGGCCGGCCCCACGGCGTCAGGTCCCCACCGTTGTTGTTGTTGTCCAACCCAAGGGAGTTCCCATGCTCAACCTGCTCCTCGTCGACAACATCGACCTTCCGTTGCAGACCGCCTACAAGTTTCCCCACGCCAGCCCGCCCATTGGCCTGCAGTACCTGGCGGCGTACATCAAGCAGCACCTCCCGGAGGTTTCGTCCGTCAAGGTGATGTCGCTCCCGCTCGCGCTGCTGGAGCAGAAGCGGCACCCGCTGGATGTCGTGCTCGAGGAGCTGCGCGGCCAGCACTACGACATGCTCGGCATCCGCTCGCTGACCAGCGGCCGGGACTTCATGGAGATTCTGTCGAGCGCGGTGAAGAAGGAGTTCCCAGCGCTGCCCATCATCGCCGGGGGCCCGTACGCCTCGGACTCCGCCGCCCTCATCCTCAAGGACCACGCAGGGGTGGACTACACCGCGAGCCAGGAGGGCGAGGAGGTTCTCAGGCAGTTCATCGAGGCGCGCCTGCTGGGCCGCGGCGAGGTCGAGAAGGTGCGCGGCCTGGGCCACCGCAAGGGCGATCAGGTCGTCATCAACCCGCCCATGGCGTGGATTGATGACGTGGACACCATTCCCTTCCCGGACTACCAGCACGTCCACCTCGACCGCTTCGCCAGGGTCGAGAACCCGATGCGCATCGCCAACGGCGAGACGTGGACCTCGCTCTTCACCCAGCGCGGCTGCCCCTACCGCTGCACCTATTGTCACGAAGGCTTCGGCAAGCTGAGCCGCGAGCGCAGCGTGAAGAACGTGCTGGACGAAATCTTCTGGCTGCACGGCGAGAAGGGCGTCACCCACTTCGCCATCCTGGATGACATCTTCAACATCCGGAAGGACCGCGCGAAGGAGATCATGCGCGGTGTCATCAACTCCGGCATCAAGGTCCGCTTCTCGTTCCCCAACGGCCTGCGCGGCGACATCATGGACAAGGAGCTGGTGGACCTGATGGTCGCCGCCGGCACCGTCTGCATCCACTACGCCGTCGAGACGGCCGCGCCGCGGCTGCAGAAGTGGATCAAGAAGAACATGAAGATGGAGAAGCTGGACCCCATCATCGACTACACGGCCCAGTACGACATCCTCCTGCGTGGCTTCTACATGGTCGGCTTCCCCGACGAGACGGAAGAGGAGCTGAAGGCCACCATCGACCACGCCATCCGCAGCCGCTTCACGGAGACGTACTTCTCCATCCTCTGCATGTGGCCCGGGACGAAGATCTACGAGGCCGCGGTGCAGGATGGCTTCATCCCGGAGGGGGCCTGGACGAGCGCCACCTCTCACGATGTGAAGAACAACGGCTTCCGCTACCCCGACGAGCTGATGGTCGCCGAGCGCCTGCGGGGCTACGGCCACACCCACTTCTCCAAGGAGCGGATGAGCCGCAACCTCCGCATCTGCGGCGCACTGGGCATCGACCGGAACCACATCATCGAGAAGGAGGTCAAATACGCGCAGCTGCTCCGCGACGGCTGGAAGGGACCGGGGCCCATCCCCTACGCGCCCGAGCCCGCCATCGTCGACACGCTGCTGGGCGTGGGTGACGGGAAGATGACGGCCGACGCGGCCTACGACGTCATCGCGCGCTACGTCGCCGAGGGCCACACCTCGCAGCCGGGCATCCAGGCCCCGGGCGTCAACCCCAACTATGTGAATGGCGGGGCGCCCACGCAGCCGGCTCACGCGGCCTCCTAGCCCCAGGCCCCACCTCGCCGTTTCACGAAGAAGGAGAGCCTCCATGCTGCAAGGGCGTGCCTGCGTCCTCCACCCGTATCCCAACCGCTACCTCATCGACAGCCTGCACGGCGCGGGGCTCCAGGTCGTCCTGGTCTGCCCGCGAGACGTCGTGCCGCCCGGAGCCCCGGTGGAGGCGGTCATCGACGCGCCCCTCCACGACGACGCCGCGGTCATCGCCGGTGTCGAGGCGTTCCACCGCACGCAGCCCATCGACTTCGTCGTCCCGCTGTACGAGGGCTGCACGCACCTGAGCGCCGCCATCGCGGCCCGGCTGAAGCTTCCCGGCAACCCGCCCGAGGCAGCGGACGCCAGCCGGAACAAGTACCTGGCCTACCAGTGCTGGGCGCGCGCGGGCGTCAGCGCCCCGCGCACCATTCCCCTGCTGGAGCTGGACCACGCCGCGGACGCCATCGAGCAGGAGCTGGGCTTTCCGGCCATCGTCAAGCTGACGGACTCCATGAACAGCCAGGGCGTGGGGCTCGTGCGCGACCGCCAGCAGTACGAGGCGTACCGCGAGCGGCTGCGCACCATGCTGTCGCGCCCGGTGGACATCGACATCCAGAGTGACCGCAACCGCCTGGCGTACGGGCGCGGCGCCGTGAAGGTACTGGCCCAGGAGTTCTGCCAGGGCTCGGAAGTCAACGTGGACATCCTCATGGGCGGCGGTGAGTACGTCGTCGCGGGCATCTTCGAGAAGGCCCCCGCCATGGGGCCCTGGTTCGCGGAGACGATGTCCGTGTCCCCCACGTCCCTGGGCGCGGAGAAGGAAGCAGAGCTCGGACGGCTGGCCATCGCCGCCGTCAAGGCCCTGGGCGCCACCGTGGGCGCGGCGCACGTGGAGATCCGCTACTCGGAGCAGGGCCCCCGCGTCCTGGAGGCCGGCCTGCGTCCGGGAGGGGGTTACACCATGCAGGCCATCGAGCACCTGACGGGCTTCAACATGCCCGTCGAGGTGGCGCGGATGCTGTCGGGCGGCAAGGCACCCAACAGCACGCCCCGGCGGAAGGCGGCGCTCTATGGCGGCGTCGTCTATCCGCACAGCGGCACCCTCCGGAGCGTCACCGGGCTGGAGGTCTTCCGGGACATTCCGGGCCTCATGACCCACGTGGTGCTGCACAAGCCGGGGGACCGCGTCTACGCGCTGCCCGAGTCCGCGCAGCCGCACCTCACCTACTACCTCATTGGTGGCGAGACACGGGACGAGGTGCTGGCCCTGCACCGCCGCATCCAGGAGTCCGTCCGCCTGGAAATCGAGCCCTTCGCCTGATGGAGCCGACCCGAGACCCTGGAGTGCCCCTGGCGCTGGATGACGACTGGCGGCAGTTCGGCGACGCGCTTCAACACGTGCTGGGGCTGATTGCCCGCGCGCGCGAGCACGCGGAGGAGCGGCCCGTGCTGACGTCGGAGGAGTGGCTCCGGGAGCAGGCCGTGCACCCGGGCCCGCTGCCGGAAGGGGCCACACAGCTGGAGGCGGCGCTGCGCGAGGTGGAGGTGCGCATCACCGCCGGCTGCTGCAACTTCGCGCACCCCCGGTACTTCGGCTACGTGTCGCCGCGGCCCTTGCTGCAGCCGCTGCTGGGAGACCTGCTCGGAAGCGGCCTGAACCAGGTGCCCGGCGCGTGGCGGGGTGGAGCGGGTGCCACCGTCATCGAAGCCGAGACCCTGGCCTGGCTGGCGGACTTCGTCGGTTATCCCCGGGGCGTGGGTTCCCTGCCCGGCGGCATCTTCGTCAGTGGCGGCACCCTGGCCAACGCAAGCGCGCTCAAGCTCGCCCGGGACATGGTGCTGGGACGCCACGTGCAGACCCGGGGGCTCACGGGGCTGGGCGTCCAGCCCGCCTTCTACATGTCCCGGGAGGGCCACTTCTCCATCTGGCGCGGGCTGGACCTGCTGGGCCTGGGGCGGGAGTCCGTGCGCCTCATCGAGGTGGACCGCGACGGGAGGATGGACCCCGAGGCGCTCCAGCAGCGCATCCGCCAGGATGTCGCCCAGGGCTTCAAGCCCGTGTGCCTCGTGGGCATGGCGGGAACGACGCCCACGGGCGCGGTGGATCCGCTGGATGCGCTGGCCGCCATCGCGCGCGAGCACCAGATGTGGTTCCACGTGGACGGAGCCTCGGGCGGCGCGCTCGGCCTGCACCCCGGTTGCGCCGGGCTCTTCAAGGGGCTGGAGCAGGCGGACTCGCTCACGGTGGACCCCTGCAAGTGGATGTTCCAGCACTTCGGACTCGGCGCGCTGCTGGTTCGGAACGGGGCCGAGCTCTACAAGAGCTTCACCGCCACGGGCCACTACTGGGAGGAGCTTGGAGAGCTGGACCTGTTCCAGATGAGTCCCTACGGCACCCGGCAGTGGCGCTCACTGGGGCTGTGGCTGACGTTGAAGCACCTGGGGCGCGGCGGCCTGCAGGCACTCCAGTCCCGGCTGCTGGAGGCGACACGGCACCTGGCCACGCGCGTCCGGGAGGACTCGCGGCTCGAGCTCCTCATGGAGCCCACGCTCCCCATCTGCTGCTTCCGCCTGCGGGGCCCCACGCCCGAGGCGAGCAACGCGCTGAACACCGCCGCGCAGCGCGCCGTCACCGAGGAGGGCCACAGCTACATCACCCTGATGGACTGGCGCGGCGAGCTCTATCTGCGAGTCGCCATCAGCAACTACGTCACGGAGCCGCGCCATGTCGACGAGATGCTCGCGGCCGTGCTGCGGCATGCCGGGCCGAGGTCAGGCGTGGACCGTCCGTGATGAAGCTCCGGATGCCCTCGGGGCTCCAGGCCCGCGAGGCCGCGCGCTCCGCCGGTGGGCTGGTGCTGCTCGTGCTGGCCTGGGACGTGGCCCTCTACCTGTCCGCCGCGCCACTGCTGCCCCGGCCGTGGCAGGTGGCGCTCGGCCTGGCCGAGCTGCTCACGCGGGGCGTGCTGCTCAAGCACGTCGCCGCCTCGCTGTTCCGGGTCACCTGGGGGTTCCTGCTCGCGGTGGGCCTGGGCGTCCCGCTCGGCTTCGCCCTGGGCTGGAGCACACGCGCGGGCAGGGCGCTTGGCCCCTTCGTCCAGTTCCTCCGCCCCATCAGCCCCCTGGCCTGGATTCCCATCGCCATCCTCTGGTTCGGCGTGGGGGATCCGCCGGCCGTCTTCATCATCTTCATCGCCTCGCTGACGCCGCTGTTGCTGACGGCGATGAACGCCGTGCGCAACGTGCCCGCCGTGTACGTGAACGCCGGCCAGAACTTCGGACTGGGCACCCGGGAGCTCTTCCTGCGCGTCCTGCTGCCC
Source organism: Corallococcus sp. AB045 (assembly GCF_003668895.1). Taxonomy (NCBI): domain Bacteria; kingdom Pseudomonadati; phylum Myxococcota; class Myxococcia; order Myxococcales; family Myxococcaceae; genus Corallococcus; species Corallococcus sp. AB045. The sequence goes on along the minus strand of NZ_RAWN01000054.1, from coordinate 44,283 downwards.
GCCTCGCTTCCCGACCTGCTGGCCGGACTGAGGCTCACGCTGGGCATTGCCTGGCTCGTGGTGGTCGCCGCGGAGATGATCGCCGTGAACTCGGGGCTCGGGTTCCTCATCGTGGACTCGCGCAACGCGGGCAACCGTTACGACCTGGTCGTCGCGGGCATGGTGCTCATCGGGCTCATCGGGCTGCTGCTGGACTGGAGCATCACCCGGGCCGCCCGGGGCTTCCTGAGGGGGCGTGACATGATTGGAGACACCGAATGAGGGGCACGACCGCCGCGCGAATCCTCCCGCAGGAGGCCGCGACCCCGGAGCCGCGCAAGGACACCCGTCCCGTCAAGCTGCGTGTCACGGACGTCTCCGTGTCCTTCCCGATGGAGGGCACCCAGCGGGTGGTGCTGGAGGACATCCAGCTGGAGTGCCGCGAAGGGGAGTTCATCTGCCTGCTGGGCCCGTCCGGCTGCGGCAAGTCCACCCTCCTCAACGTCATTGGCGGCTTCCTGGCGCCCACCCGGGGCCAGGTGCTCATCGACGGGCAGCCCGTCACCGGACCGGATCCACGGCGCATCTTCGTGTTCCAGGAGCGCGGCGTGTTCCCCTGGCTCACCGTGGAGGAGAACATCGCCTTCGGCCTCCACCACCTCCCCGCGGAGCAGCGCCGCCAGCGTGTCGCGCACTACGTCGAGCTGGTGGGACTGCGGGGCTTCGAGCGCGCCCACCCGTCCGAGCTGTCAGGCGGCATGAAGCAGCGGCTGGAAGTGGCCCGTGCGCTCGCCGTCAACCCGGACATGCTCTACCTGGACGAGTCCTTCGGAGCGCTCGACTACATCACCCGCCACACCATGCGGCGGGAGCTGCTGCGCCTGTGGGCCGCCGAGCAGAAGACCATCCTCTTCGTGACCCACGACATCGACGAGTCAGTCCAGCTCGCGGACCGCGTGGTGGTGATGTCGGCACGGCCGGGCCGCATCCAGCGGGTGGTGGACATCGACCTGCCGCATCCACGGGACATCAGCGCGCCCCGTTACCTCCAATACCGCGACGAGCTGCTCGACGAGCTCGGCGTGGCGCACCAGGTCTGAGGAGCCAGCCCGCGTGAGCCGCTACCGCAAGGCGCTGGAGACGCTGCTGCTGCCCACCTTCACCGGGCTGCTGCTGTTGCTGCTATGGCATGCGGCGGTGCGGCTGTCCGGGACGAACACCTTCCCCACTCCCTGGCAGGTGCTGCTGGCCGTGCGGGAGCTGGAGAGTCAGGGCCGGCTGGCGGGCTACATCCAGGATTCCCTCCACCGCGTGATGATGGGCTACCTGCTGGCGGTGGCCGTGGGCCTTCCGGTCGGGCTCTTCATGGGAATGCACGCCCCGACCGCCCGCTTCCTCGGGCCTGTCATCCAGTTGCTGCGCCCCATCAGCCCCCTGGCGTGGATTCCCGTCTCCATCCTCCTCTTCGGCATCGCCAACACGGCCACCGTCTTCCTCATCTTCCTGGCGTCCCTCTTCCCGCTCACCCTTGCCGCGATGAACGCCGTCCGGGACGTGCCCGCCATCTACCTCCGGGCGGGGAAGAACTTCGGGCTCGGCCGGGTGGCACTGATCCGCCGCGTCATCCTCCCGGCGGCGCTGCCCTACGCGCTCACCGGCCTGCGGCTCAGCTTCGGCATCGCCTGGCTCGTGGTGGTCGCCGCCGAGATGATTGGCGTCGACTCGGGACTTGGATACCTCATCATCGACGCGCGCAACGCCGGCAAGCGCTACGACCTGGTCGTCGCCGGCATCCTCCTCATCGGCAGCATCGGCCTGGGCCTGGACGTGCTCATGCGCCGGCTGGAGCGCGCCCGCTCCGTACGCTGGGCGTACCACCGGGAAACCTGACCCACCCTTCTTCCTTCCACCCTCGGAGCCCCCATGCCTCCTCGCAAGCTGCTCGCGGCCCTGGCCCTCTGGACGCTGACCATCACCGTGCTGCACCTCACCATCAACACGCGCTGGGACAGCGTCGTCAACGAGCTGCGCCCCGAGCAGGAGCGCAAGCTCAACGTGGCCTACATCCCAGTCACGTGACACCTCACGTGCCCGGTGACGGACTACATCGCCCGCCACTCGCTTGAGCAGTACCTGTTCATCCCCAAGATGTTCCAGGGGTTCCCGGAGATAAAGGAAGCACTCATCTCCAACAGGATTCAGGCGGGCTTTCTCGTCGCGCCACTGGCCATCGCCCTGCGGTCGCAGGGTGTACCCATCAAGATTGTGTTCCTGGGCCACCGCTATGGCAGCGCCATGGTGGTGAAACGGGGAGGCTCCGTGAAACACGTGGCCGACCTGAAGGGGAAGACCATTGCCATTCCCAGCCGGTTCTCGGACGAACGACTGTTGTTGCTGCGCGCCCTCAAGGCGAATGGACTGGGGCCCGCGGACGTGCGCACCCTGGAGATGGCGCCTCCGGACGTCGCGGGGGCCCTCGCATCGGATGCCATTGACGGCTTCGTCATGGGAGAGCCCTTCCCTTCACAGGCGGAGATGGGCGGTTTCGGGGAGGTCCTCTTCCATGCCCGCGAGTACTGGCCGGACTACATGTCCTGTGTGCTCGTCGTGAGGGACGACGTCATCGAGAAGCGGCCCGAGGCCGTCCAGGTGCTGGTGGATGGCATTGCCCGCTCCGGCCTCTGGCTGGACAAAGGCCAGACGGAGCGGGAGTACGCCGCCGAGTTCGTCGGGCGCTATTACTACAACCAGCCTCCCTCGCTCTTGAAGTGGGCCCTCACGCGTCCCCTTGGCCGGGTGAGGTTCAATCCCCTGCTCCCCCGCAAGGACGACTTCGAGCTCGTGCAGGGGCTCATGCACGAGTACGGGCTCATCGAAAAACCCATCGCATTCGAGGACTACGTCGACACGCGCTTCGCGGAGGGCGCCATGGCCGAGACAGCCTGGGACTACCCCGTAGGCCATGGCCGGATGGACGTGGAGCAGATGCCCATGGAGTGAAGGCCGGCCCACCGGCATCCCAGATTCCCGTAGCACCCAACCGAGGTAGCGGAGGTCGTGTTTCAATGAACAGCAGACTCAATCTTCTGGCACGCGAAGTCTGTGACAACCCCCATCCCTATCTGGCGGAGCTGCGGCGCAGCGCCCCCATCGTTCAGGTGGACCCGGGGGGCATCTGGGCGGTCACCCGCTATGACGATGCGCAGTACGTGCTCAAGTCGACGCAGCTCTTCTCGTCGGAGGCGCTGCGCATGGCCATGGACCCGGAGTGGCTCGGGCGCCCCAACCCCATCGCGGAGTCCATCATCTTCCTGGACCCGCCCAAGCACGGACGGCTGCGGACGCTCGTCAGCCGGGCCTTCACGCCCGCGACGCTGACCCAACTGGAGCCGCGCATCCGAGCCGTCGCCCGGGAGCTCGCGACCCGGATGGTGGAGCAGCGAAAGGTGGACTTCGTGGACGCCTTCGCCATGCCCATTCCCGCCACCGTCATTGGCTGGTTCCTCGGCTTGGACCCCTCGCTGCAGCGGCACTTCAAGCGCTGGTCCAACGACATCGCCGCGATTGGTGGCGCCCGTCCAGAGGACACCGCGCTGATGGAGCAGTGCCGCCGGACCCTCGATGAGATGGAACAGTATCTCCAGGGGGTGCTGGCCGACCGGCGGCGCGAGCTGGGGACTGACATGGTGAGCGACCTCATCCGGGCGCGGGTGGACGGGGAGTCGCTGACGGACCAGGAGCTGATGGGTTTCCTCTTCCTGCTGCTCGTTTCGGGGCTGGAGACGACGGCCAATCTGCTCAGCCAGAGCGCGCGGATGTTCGCGATGCACCCGGAGTTGCTGCCCCGACTGCGAGAGGACCGCACGCTCATTCCCCGCTTCATCGAAGAGACCCTACGCCTTGAGCCTACCGCCGTAGCCACGCTGCGCACGTGCACCCAGGACGTGACGGTTGCCGGAGTGGAGTTGCCCAAGGGGTCCATGGTCCTGGTGTCGCTGGCCTCCGCGGCCCGCGACGAGGACCACTTCCCGAAGGGTGATAGCTTCATCCTGGAACGGGAGGGCTCGCCGAGCCTCTCCTTCGGCCATGGCTCCCACTTCTGCCTGGGCTCGATGCTCGCGCGGCTGGAGGCACGCGTCGCCCTGGAGGAGCTGGTCTCCCACGTGGACCGGCTGGAGCTGCGGACGGAGCGCATTGACTGGACGCCATCCCTCACCGTCCGTGGGCCGCAGACACTCCCCGTCGAGGTATTCCCCGTCTGAGCGGCGGCACGTCCGCATCCGCATCAAGGGTGTGGGCTCGCACAAGGCGTGACTGCTGGATCCGTCCGGGCCTCGCGAGCCCCACTTCGCGCGCCGCGGCAGGTTGCGCGATGCGGCCCGGCAGGTGTCTGCTGCCGGGCCCATGTCACGCAACACGCAGTGGAAGGTGGCCGGCTTCGGTGTGTCGGCCCTGGTGCTCGTCGCCGCGCTGGTCCTCGCCAACGGAATGCCAGAGGTTCATGAGGCGCTGTCTCCGGAGGCGAGCGACCGGGATGCATTCGCGCAGCAGGCCCTGGAGGCCCTCCGCGCCACGGACCCCACTGGCGAGCTGACGTACGACCCGGAGCAGTTCCTCATCCAGCGCTTCGCCCCGGACGGCGGTCTGGGGATGTCCCTCTTCCTCACGAACTTCTACCGCGAGTACCAGGACACCCGGCCCGAGCGGCGCGGCGAGGTGCTCGCGCGGTTGGGGCGGGCGGGCGTGCTCCCGGAGGCCCCGGCCAGCTACGCGCAGGCGCGTCCCCTGCTGATGCTCGTGGTGCGCGCCCGCGACACCTTCGAGGCGTTCTCCCAGCAGGCCGGTGAGTCCGCGCCGGTGTCCTGGCGGCCGGTGGGCGAGGTGCTGGCGGAGGCGCTCGTCCAGGACACTCCGGACGCCATGCGCTACGTGCCCACGGAGGAGCTGGCGCGCTGGGGCATCTCCTACGAGCAGGCCCGCGCTGATGCGGTGACCAACCTGCGGCGGCTGGAGGCCGCGCCGCTCAGGCACCTGACCCTGGGTGTCTGCGCCATCTTCACGAATGACAGCTACGGTGCCTCACGGCTGCTGCTGGACGACGTGGTGCGCGGCTGCGAGGTGAAGGGCGATCCGGTGGTGGTGGTCCCCAACCGGGACACGGTGCTCATCACCGGCGCCGACGACGCCACGGGCCTGCTCACGCTGGCGGAGGCGGCCCTGGAGGGCGTCCAGGCGCCGCGCCCCGTGGACGGGCACGCGCTGCGCCTCACCGCGGACGGATGGAAGCCCTTCCTCCCCGGACCAAAGAGCCCGTCGCGGAGCATACTGGAGAACCTCGCGTTCGCCAGCCGGGTGCGCGGCTACAAGGAACAGACCGAGCGGCTCCGGAAAGAGCAGGAGCACAGCGAGGTCTTCGTCGCCAGCCTCGTGCCGGCCAAGGACGCCCGGGGACGCTTCTTCGGTCAGGCCGTCTGGTCCAATGAAGGCGAGTCGCTGCTCCCGCGAGCGGACGTCATCGTCTTCATGGACGCGGCGCTGGGCCCGGACGCGCCCCCGGCGGCGACGGTCCGATGGGATCTCGTGGTGCGCGACGCCGGAACGCTGCTGATGCCCGAGCTGGGCGTGTACCCGGAGCGCTACCGCGTGACGGGCTTTCCCTCCAAGGAACAGCTCCAGCGCTGGAAGGCCGACCCGACGGCCATGGACGTGCCCTGATCCAGCCCCGCGGGCGCTATGCTCCCGCGGCCCCCAACCCGGAGATTGCCCCCTGGCGCTCGTTCCCCTCTACAAGCCGCAGGACCTGGTGAAGAAGGCCTCGAAGCAGGCCGTCTTTCCGGCCCTCAGGGTCGCGCCACCGCCGTCCCAGCAGCGGTCGCTCGTGGGGTTGAAGCGCCTGATGCACGAGCGCAACCTGGATCCTCACGGACTGGAGGCCACGGTCTACGACACGCAGGGCTGTGTGCTCAGCGGGGCGCTGCACGAGGCCGCCGACCTGTCGGAGAACACGAACCCCATCACCGAACCAGGCACCGGCGTCATCTTCAACGGGGACCACAACCTGCTGTCCCTGGAGGTGGGTGGCCCCGTGGTGGCGCAGTCCTTCGACCTCTATTACCTGCACTGGGGCTTCGACAGCACCCACTGCGTGCGGCTGGGCTCGCACGCGAACTACTTCGTCACCGCCGCCCTCCAGGGGTGCTCCATCTTCGTCACCGGCGACCCCGCCTCGCCGACGGTGTACCACCTGAACGCGAACTCGGCGGGGGCGAACGCGCCCAACGACGCGGCGAGGTACCAGGCGAAGGTGCAGGTCATGGAGGCCCGCTTCAACGCCGCCCGGAAGATCATGGGCGGCAGCCAGCAGTCGTCGGCCTCCGCAGCGATGCATGACTACATGCCCGGCATGCTGAGCACGGCGGGCACGGCCCAGCTCGAGTACGAACGCGGCGTGAGCGGCGCCTCCTGGTACCACGTGGGCACCCACGCCTTCCGGTCGTTCTGGAAGGTGGACCAGGACGAGCTGATGCAGTTCGGCACCGTGTTCGGGGTGCGGGAGTCGGGGCGCTGGTCCTTCTACTTCCAGAAGCGCAGCCGGCATGACTACCGCTACAAGACCTGGACGTCCGGCCGCGCCCGCCATGCCGAATGGAGCGCGGAGTGCCACCGGTTCTGGCCCGCCTGAGCGGCATCTGCTCAAGTGCCCTCCGCTCACTTCCCTGGGAGGGAACGGATGGACGGCACGTACAAGTCATTGCGCATCGAGAAGGGCGACGGCATCGCCGAGCTGGTGCTCACCGGCCCGGGCAAGGGCAACGCCATGGGCCCCGACTTCTGGCGGGAGATGCCCGAGGCGCTCCGCGCGCTGGACGCCGACGACGACGTGCGCGTGCTGCTGGTGCGCGGTGAAGGCCAGAACTTCACCTACGGCCTGGACCTGATGGGGATGATGGAGTCCCTGGGGCCGCTGCTCACCGGCGAGAGCAACCTGGCGCTGGAGCGCAGCCGGCTGCTCAAGCTGATTGGGGAGATGCAGCAGGCCACGGAAGGGATGGCCCGGTGCAAGAAGCCCGTCATCGCCGCGGTGCATGGCTGGTGCATTGGCGGCGGCATGGACCTCATCGCCGCGTGTGACTTCCGGTACTGCTCGCAGGAGGCGAAGTTCTCCCTGCGCGAGGTGAAGGTCGGCATCGTCGCGGACCTGGGCGCGCTCCAGCGGTTGCCGCGCATCATCGGCGAGGGGAACACGCGAGAGCTGGCCTACACCGGCGGTGACGTGGACGCGGCGCGCGCGCTGCGCATGGGTCTGGTCAACGAGGTCTTCCCCTCCCCCGAGGCCCTGCTCACGGAGGCGCGGGCGACGGCGAGGCGCATCGCGGACAACCCGCCGCTCGTGGTCCAGGGCGCCAAGCAGGTGATGGAGTACTGCGCGGACAAGTCCATCGCGGACGGGCTGCGCTACGTGGCGGTGTGGAACTCGGCGTTCCTCCAGTCACTGGATTTGACGGAGGCCTTCTCCGCCTTCGCCGAGCGCCGTCCGCCCAGGTTCCAGGGCCGCTGAGGACAGGGGCATTCCATGAGCAGGTATTTCGTCAAGCTGAAGGCGCCCAAAGGGCAGACCGTTCCGCCGTTGCTCGCGCGCTTCGCGAAGTGGCTCGCGAAGCAGGAGTACGGCGCGTTCGGAACCTTCGAGCTCATTTCACCGAAGATGCCTGGCGGGCTGCGCGACGCGTGGTGCTTCCTCTCGCTGCCGGACGGTTCGCTGCTCGCGCTCGTCTCGACCGTGAAGCCGGCGCCCGTGGTGCTGTTCGATTCGGAGTCGGACGCGCTGAAGCTCGTCGCGCCCAGCCTCGAAGCGTTCCTGCTCGCGCTCGGCAAGGGGAAGACGCGTCTGGACGATCTCGATGAGGGCGACGAGCGCGAGGCACTGCGCGCGTGGCTTGAGAAGGAGGAGGTCCAGGCGCCGAAGCCCGCGAAGTTCAACGTGCGGACCTATCAGCGCGAAGCCACGCCCGCGCCCGTCGTGAGCGAGGGCGTGAAGAAGCTCGCGCCCCTTCCGCGTGGGCTGGTGTCGCTGCTCGGCAGGCATGTGAGTGACGCGAAGCTGCCCGCGGATTTGAAGAAGCTGAAGCTGCCGACGAAGCTGCCCAAGGCCCAGGGGAAGTTGAAGGACAAGAAGCGCGGCATCACCGTCAGCGTCGGGCGCGACGGAGTGATCCGCGAAGTGCATCTCGGCAAGAACTACGACGGTCCGCTCGCGTTCAAGCTGCCCTCGGGCGTGAACGACTTCACGGCGTCGAAGCTGCTGGGGAAGCCGACGGGCGAGCTCAAGAAGAAGGACGGCGGCAGCATCTGGGAGAAGGTCCTTGATGCCAATCGCGGCATCTCCTTCTCACGCAGCCGTGGTCACTTCGACTGGTGGTCCGAGCACCGGTTCTTCATCAAGGCGAAGTGACTTCTTCGCGCATGTCCACGACCCTCCAAGTCAGGAGGAGCGCGTGCTCCGGTGCGGCAGGTCGACTCCGCACCTGAGTGCTTCAGCTCCCTGACAGGCATACATGCCGACAAGGGCAGTCTCCCGCCACGACAACCAGGAGGGACTCAGGTGATACGGCCGTTCAAGGACAGTACGGGTGCGTTGGAGGGAGCGCAGGAGAGTCTCCTGTTCAGCTATCAGCACGACCCACTGAGCGGCATATTGGTGTTGATACTTGACCCTCCTGATAGGGGCGCAGGAGCAGATCGATCGTTCCTGCGTCTCCACTTCACGAACGTATCGGGCTTCCACCGGGTTCCCGGAACGTCCGCCGACCTACAGCGTTTCACGGAGCGGTACTCCGCTCGTGAAACCTCAGCCACGACGGTCGTTCAACAGATCGACATCGAGCAGAAAGCGAATTCGCTAAGCATTGCCTTGTCGCTCGGCAGCTTCGGCGGACTCACTTTTTTGTGCCTGTCGATCTCCGCGGAAACACGCAGAGCGCGTGTCACAATGACCCACGAGAACACTTGGGCATATCAGGATGTTGATGATGGCAAGCCCATGGATTTCTACAGTCCATTCGCATGAGCTTGCCAATTACCTCGGACCGTGGCCCCCGGTCGGTTCCCAGTCATCCGCTACGATCCGAGCACGGCGCCACCTCGGGGCGCGTCGAGCGCGGACGGTGAGCAGCGGTCAGCACCTGCTCGGGGAGGCCCGATCCGCTGGGTTCTGGTCGTGGCCCTGCCTCGCCCTGGAGGATGAAGCGCTTTCCCGCTGGGGGACTTGATGAGGACACATCGCGCTGTCGCGCTACTCCTGTTGGTTTGGCTGACAGGCTGTGCCTCGGGGCGCGTGGTGCGCTTGGAAACGGGCCAGGAGCCGCCGGTTGTCTTCACGCCTCACCGCGGCGAAGCCGGGCCGGTGGAGGTGGAGCGGCGCGAATTCAAAGCGGCCGTGGCGAGGCTGGCGCAGGGCGTGAGACTCCCGGCCAATCCCCAGCAGGCCGCGCGGCGCCTGATGGGAGTGGACGCCCGAGGCGGCACCTACCTCTTCGATCCGCGCACCCGGCGGATGACGCCACTGGAGGGGGCTGCGCTGGCCTCCGACATGCCGCCAGCGGAGGTGGAGCTGACACGGGCATATCTGCGTTGGTGTGAGCGCACCGGGCGCAAGGGCGACTGTCTGCGCTTGCTGGCGGAGAGCCCCACCGTCACCGGAGACGGGCGCTATGCGCTGGCCATGGCCATGGCTCAAGGTGTTGTCTTGGAAGAGATGCTGGATGCCTTCAAAGGAATGGCCGACCCGCACGCAGCGCTCTCGGCGGCGCTGTGGACCATGACCCTTTACCTGGTCCTCTGGTCGGTACCCGAGCCAGTGAGCAAGGGCCTGGCTGCCGTGATGACGGCGACAGCCATTGTCTACCTCGGGGTGGACACCTTCTGGACGCTGATCGCGGGATTCAAACTGCTGGTGGAGGAAGCGGACCGGGCCACCACGTTTGACGAACTCCGCGATGCGGGTGAGCGCTACGGCAAGGTGATGGGCCGGAACGCGGCGCGAGCTTTCGCGCTGCTGGCGACGGTGGCCGTCGGTAACACGGCCGCGGGCTTTGCCTCGAAGGTGCCGACGCTGCCCGGTTCCGCCCAGGCGGCGGCGGTGGCCGGGGGCCGCGCGGGTATCCGCCTTGCCGCCGTGGGCGAAGTGGGAGCGGTGGCGGTGACGGGCGAGGCCATCACGGTGGCTCTCGCCCCCAATGCAGTGGCCATGACGGCACGGGCCCTGGGGGGCACGGCTTCCGCCCCGGTGGACGCGGAGGGCCACGACCACCACATCGCCACGGACAAGTGGTGGAAGGCCACGAACAATGAAGGCCCGTGGTCACCCAAGTTCCAGAGGATCTTCGATAGGGCGGGCATGTCGCTGGACGACCCGGCGAACATCGTCCACGTCAAGGGCCACAAGGGACCTCACCCGCAGGCGTACCATCAACACATTCTCCGGCGCCTGACTGACGCAACGGAGGGGTGTCGAACCATGCAGCAATGCCGCGAAGCGCTGACAGCCGAACTCGGCCGACTGGGGGAGCAGATTGCCACTCCGGGCACCAAGCTGAATAAGCTGGTCACCGGCACCTAGGACCACGACAATGGCTCACATGGTAAGGCGCTACTTCGATCTGAGCGACGATATGACCATTCCAGGCCGGTGGGTGCTCGGCGCTCCCACCGACGCTCAAGGCCGGGAGGTGGACGACCCCTGGATGTTCTATCGGGGCCAGCAACTTCCAGACATGGGACGCTTGAAGCTTCCCATGGATGTACCCGGCAGGGCGCTTGATTTCTCACTCGCGGCGTTCGCGGCCCCGGTGGTCCACGCCCGAGTGGCTTCCGCGCTCACGAAGCTAGCCCCCGAGGAAGTGCAGACACTGCCCGTGGAGATAGAGGGCCATCCTGAGCCGTTCTTCATTCTCGTGGCGACCCAACTCATTCAGTGCATTGACGAGAAGGCCACCGAGGAATTTCAGAAGTGGACGCCGGAGGACGGGCGCCCTGAGAAGGTTGGAAAGTACCGAGACATTTTGGGAATGCGGATTAACGCCGCCCAGGTAGGCGACGCGAAGGTGTTCCGCGCTTGGGGGTGGCCCATCGTCCTGATCGTCCGAGAGGAAATCCGCGACGCACTTGAGCGCATGGGCGCCACGGGAACGAAGTTTGAAGAGGTTTAGGGGCAGGCGGTCCGAGTAGAGACCAAACCGCCTACGAGGCTTCGATTCCCGCCGCTTCCGCCCCTCCTGCGCCACACGGGCAGCGGAAACTCACCGCTCGCAGCGCAGCGCGACCGCGTGCGGGTTGTCGAGGTAGTCCTGCCAGAACTCCTGGCCGTACCGGGCGATGCCTTCCGGGGAGCATTCCGGGCGCATCCAGGTGAGGTGGTTGAATCCCGCCTCGCGCAGCGCGCGCTCGTACGTGTCCCGGCTCCAGTGGGAGAAGTGGATGGTGAAGGGCGTCTTCGTGTGCAGCTCCGCGGAGATGCCCTGCCCTTCCCGGGGCGACTCCGGGAAGTCCAACATCGTGATGCCATAGCGGGTGCTGTTGGGCCCCTTCGCGCTGAACCCGGGGTTGAAGGTGTACGTGACGAAGCGGCCCCCGGGCTTCAGGTGGGCGTGGATGTTCCGGCACATGCGCAGCAGGTGTTCGGGCGAGTTCGCGTAGTGCAGGAGATAGACGGCCGTCACGCAATCAAAGACACCCAGCGGCGCCATGTCCGCCACGTCCGACACGTGGTACTCGATTCCCACGGGCTGGGCCGCCTCGTGTTGCCGGGCGACACGAATCATCTCCTCCGAGATGTCCACGCCGGCCACCCGGTGAGCGCCCCGCGCCTGGAACTGCCGCGTGTACAGCCCGTCACCACAGGCCAGGTCCAGGACGGACTGTCCCGTCACGGCCCCAAGCGCTTTGAAGAAGGTGTGGCCTTCGATGTACTCCGAACGCACGGGCAGGACATCCCAGTCCGCCACCTTCACGCCAATGTCATCGTATTGCGCCGACATTCCGCACGACCTTTCGTGGCATCCGCCTTCCACGGAAAGAGTCTACTCCGGTGATTCCGGCGGTAGACTCGCGCCATGGAAAACACGCTTGGCGAGAGCCTGTCCCCCACTCAGCAGCTCCACCTGGCAATCACCAGCTACTGGCGCACCCAGGTCATTGGCACCGTGGCCCGCCTGGGAATCGCGGACCTGCTCTCAGGAGGCGCCCGCGATAGCAATTCGCTGGCGGCCGAGCTGGGCGTCCACCCAGAGGCCTTGTTCCGGCTGATGCGCGCCGGCCTCGCCACGGGCCTCTTCGTGGCCTTCGCCGAGCGGACCTTCGCCCTGACACCCTTGGGCGAGGGCCTGTGCGCGAACGTCCCTGGCTCACTGAGGGAGCTGGCCATCATCCAGAGCAGCCCGTCGCATTGGCTCCCCTGGGGACACCTCCCCGAGGCGATTCGCACCGGGAGCTCTCCCATCCAGGCCGCGCTGGGCGTCGACATCTGGGAGCACTTCGCCCGGAACCCCGAGGAGGCGGAGCACTTCGCCCGCTCCATGGGGGACTGGTCCGAGATGGTGGCCAGCCAGGTGGCCCGGCACGTCGACTTCTCCCCCTTCGCCCGCGTGGTGGACATTGGCGGCAGCCACGGCGATCTGCTGGCGCAGGTGCTGCGCGCCCATCCCTCCTGCCGGGGCATCCTCTTCGAACTGCCCCAGGTCGCCGAAAGCGCGAAGCCCGTCCTGGAGTCCCGGGGCCTCGCCAAGCGGGTGGACGTGGTGGCCGGGAACTTCTTCGAGCCCGGCATTCCGGCAGCCGACGCCTACCTGCTCAAGCACATCCTCCATGACTGGGAGGATGACGCCTGCACCACCCTCCTGCGCCGGCTCCATGAGGCGGCCCCCTCCGGGGCCCGGCTCTTCGTGGTGGAGATGGTGATTCCGGACAACCGGACTCCCGACATCACCCACCTGATGGACCTCAACATGCTGGTGGTCGCCAACGGGCGCGAGCGCACCTACAACGAGTTCCAGGCACTGCTCGCCGCGACCGGCTGGAAGGTCCAGCGCCTCATCCCCACCCAGAGCGGGACCAGCATCCTCGATGCGGTGAAGTCCTGAGGGACAGGGCGGCGCCACCGACGCCGCCCTCTCTCATCCGTGCGAGGGATTACAGCCGGACCTGGAGCTCGTAGCGGCGGTTCTGCGCCTTCTTCGCGTCCGTGTTGTCCGGCTTCACCAGCAGACGCTCGGAGCCGTAGCCCACGGCGGTGATTTCGCCGCGGGGGATGCCTCGCGCGACGAGCTCCTTGACGATGGCCTCCGCGCGCTGCTCGCTGAGCGTCTTGTTCTTCGCGGCGTCACCCGTCGAGTCGGTGTGGCCGGAGACCTCGAACTTGTAGCTTTTGACGCCGGCCGCGACGAGCTGCTTCTTCGCGTCCACGAGGGCGTTGGTGAGCTTCTTGAGCTTCGCGTCGCAGCCGGGGGCCAGCTCCGCGGTGCCCGTCTTGAAGCTGCACTGGTTCTTGCGGCCCTCGTCCGAGAGCTTCGTGTTGACGCGCTTCTCTACGGTGGACTTGCCGGCGTCGCCCGCGGCCTTCTTGATCGAATCGAAGGGGCTTTGCGCGGCGGCCACGCCAGGGACGGCCAGCAGCGATACGGCGATGCAGAGCGCCTTGAGCTTCATCCGTTGGACTCCTTGGGCTCCAGGGGGAAGGGAGCCGGAGCCAGAAGCTGCCGGGGGTGGCTCGCCGCGTCCAGCGACACGGCGTGGGCCGTGGGGGCGCCTGCTCCCTACTCACCCCGCTTTTTCTTCCCCCGCGCGACTTCTGTAGCCAGGGCGTCCAGCTTCGGCGTCCAGAACGCACGGAAGCGGTCCAGCCAGGCGTCCACCTCCGCCAGCGGCGCGGCGTCCACTGCGTACAGACGCCGGGCGCCATCCACCCGCACCGTCGCGAAGCCGTTGTCCCGCAGGACCTTCAGGTGCTGCGAGACGGCGGACTGCGTGATGCCGAACTCGCGCTGGATCACCTCCACGACCTCGCCCGAAGCGTGCTCGCCTTCCGCGAGCAGCTCCAGGATGCGGCGGCGGACCGGATCGCCGAGGACGTCGAAGGCGTGCATCAGCCCCCTGTATAGAACGCGGCCGTGCGCTCGGCCATCCCTCGGGCCACGTCCGGCGCCTCTCCGCCCGCCACGTGGGCGTCGGCCCAGGCCTGGGCGCTCGCGCGCATGAAGGTCTTCGCCTCGTCGGAAGTCCCCCACGACGCGGCGGCCTCCGCGGCCACGTCCTTGCCCGTCTCCAGGTAGAGGCCCAGGCCCAGGAAGCTCAAATCCCAGCCCACGCCCGTGGCGCCAGGACCGAACTGGCTCCAGAACTGTTCGATGTCCGCGGAGTGCACGATGTGCTCGAGCGTCAGCCGCGTGCCCTTCCCTTCCGGCGCCAGGCGGATGGTCACCCAGCTCATGCCGCCGTTCATCTCCCAGGTCAGATCGAACGCCGAGGGCTTGTCACACCGGGTGATGGTCCCGCCCGCGTTCCCCTTGATCTGATAGCGGCCCCCCTTCTGCAACTGCCCCTCGACGGGCGCGAACCAGCGAGGGATGCGCTCGGCGTTGGTGACCGCGTCCCACAGGTCCTCCATGTCGGTGGGATAGACACGATGGGCGACGACCACGTGGGCAGGCTTGCCTTCGTAATCGCGTTCGACACACGCGCGGAACTGGGCGCCAATCAGGGTGTGAAGCATGTGCGGACCTCCTCCGTTCACGGACTCATTACAGCCCACACTCATATTAGTCAACACTTATATACCCCCAGAGCCTCCGTCCCTCCCCCGGCTTTGGGCAGGAGCGCGTGACCAGGAATTGCGATGGCGCACGTATACGAAGCGCATCGCGAACCCTTGGGGGGCATCATGAAGATTTCGAGCAGACTGTGTCTGTCATTGTCATGGGCATTGGGCCTGATGCTCTCCGGTTGTGGTTCCACCGATGAGGCCCCGGCTCCTCTCGCCACCGAGCCCGGCTTCGCCACCGAGCTGGCGTTTCCCGGCGAGCAGGGAAAGGTCGTCCGCGGCACCGTCGCCCTGCCTGGCGGAGAGCAGGAGCTCTCCTACGAACGCTTCGGCGGCACCGCCGTCCTGGAGGGCGACATCCTGGTCCGCGCCCAGGACCATGGGACCCGCAGCGCGAAGGGCGCCATCAAGCTGTGGACTGACTATCGCTGGCCGGATTCGTTCATTCCGTATGTCATCGACCCGGACGTCCCCAACCCGCAGCGGGTGCTCGACGCCATCGCGCACTGGCAGACGCGCACGCCCATGCGCTTCAGTGCCCGCACCGCGCAGACCGACTACGTCCGCTTCACGCGGGGCAGCGGCTGCGCGGCCCATCTCGGGCGCATTGGCGGCGAGCAGTTGGTCGTGATGGGGGATGGTTGCTCCACGGGGAACACCATCCATGAGATTGGCCATGCCGTGGGGTTGTTCCACCAGCAGAGCCGGCACGACCGGGACTCGGCGCTGACGGTCCACTGGGCCAACATCCAGCCCGGCAACGAGTTCAACTTCCAGACGTATGTGGAGACCGGCGATCACGGCTTCGACGTGGGGCCCTACGACACGGGCTCCATCATGCAGTACGATCCCTACGCCTTCTCCCGCAACGGGCTGCCGACCCTGACGCTGACGAATGGGTCCCTGTTCAGCACCCAGCGCAACGCCCTTTCCGCCACCGACATCGCGGACGTCAACGCGATGTACGCCGAGCGTGTCCGCCTGCGCCCCGCGGCGGCGGGCACCCGCTGTCTGGATGTGCAGAACGGCATCGTGGCCAACGGCAACCCCGTGTGGAGCTACGCGTGCAGCCATTCGGCGGCGCAGGTCTGGTACCTGATGCCGAACGGCGAGGTCCGCACCGGCCTGGACACGAACTACTGCCTGAGCGTGAACACCGGCGAGCCCATCCAGGGCGCCTCCGTGGTGATTGCCCCGTGTGACGGCAGCACCCGGCAGCGGTGGACGCGTCCCCCCGTCGGGGACGAGCTGCGCACCGCGCTGGACGTGACCCAGTGCCTGGACCTGCACAACTCCAGCACCGCCAGCGGGGCCCGGGTGAAGGTCTGGACCTGCACGGGCAACAACGCGCAGAAGTGGCAACGCTTCGTCCGGCTGCGCAGCTCCGTGCACTGGAACCGCTGCCTGGACGTGTGGAACAACACCGCGGCCAATGGCACGGCCACCATGTCCTTCGACTGCAGCGACGAAGTCGGCCAGCAATGGTACTTCGCGTCCAACGGCGAGGTGCGCAGCGGCGTCAACCCGGCCTTCTGCCTGGACGTGAGGAACGGCAACACCGCCGAGGGCACCCGGGTGCAAATCTATACCTGCAATGACAGTTTCGCCCAGCACTGGCAGTTCTTCCCTGAGACTGGGACGATGGTCAGCAACATCGCCGTCGACCGGTGCCTGGACGTCTCCAACGCGAGTTCGGAGACGGGGGCCGCCACGCAGATATGGGATTGCAACTTCAGCCTGGCTCAGCGCTGGATGAAACTGTAGCGGCAAGGCCCCGGAGGTGACTGCGCCGGGTCCTCAGTCCCTCGTGTCGTCCACGAGCTGCACGGGGACACCGGGCTCGGCGGCATCTTCGTCCACGTCCTGGAGGTCCAGGGGGCCGGTGGAGAGCACCCAGACATCCAGGGTCGCGTCGTCGTCGGTGTTGCCCATGCACGCCAGGGTGATGTCGCAGGTGGGGCACGTGCCGGTGACGCCGAGCCGGGCCTTCAAGGATGGATGCAGCGCCTCCACGTCGATGGGGCGCAGGTAGGTGAAACGGAAGGTGTCCACGCCGATGGACACCGCCCCGGCAGGGACCTCGCTTCGCTCCTGGTCGCGAACCTCCATCGGCCCCGTGCCCGCGAAGTACGCGTAGCGGTTGTCCCGCTCGGGCGCGAAGCCCACCTTCGCGAAGACCGGCTCGTAGGTCCGCGTGTCCTGGAAGTGGCGCTGCTGGAGCCTGTACCAGGCCTTCAGGTTCGACTTGCACTCCGCCGCGCGGGCGCGCTGGCCGAACCGGGCGAAGTTGCGGGCCGTGTTGACCGCCACCACACCCAGGCACGAACAGGCCAGCAAGCCGAGGGCGATGAAGAACCACTTCCGGAGGGAGCGCCCCTCCTCACCCGTGCGGGCCCCTGGCGCCTGATGACTCAGGGCCTCACTCCTCGCCCGCGAAGGAGGAGACCACCCGCTCGATGACGGCGCGGCCGGCTTCGTCCGTCGCATCGGCGGTGGCCCATATCAGCCAGTCGCCGTTGACCGTGCCGGATCCCTTCTGTCCTTCGGGCACCTGTTTCAGCAGCCTCACCTCCGCCGCGCTCGCTTCGTAGTAGCCGTCGAACAGGTAGACCGATGCCCGAGCCGAGCACGACGTCCAGGTCTGGCCGAACCCCGCCAGGGCCCCGAGTTCCTGGACGGCGGGGGCCGGCTCGGCCGGCAGGACGGCATCGCTGCCGGTGCCATGGCGCAACAGCGCCTCACCACGCGCAAGAGAGGGGGCATCCGGATTCATGGGGCTCTTTCGCGGCAGGGGCTCCCCGCCGGTTTCGTCCGCGCGCCGTGACGGACCGCTTGCACACGCGCAGAGCAGCAGAGAGAAGAGCAACGCGAGGCGTGGTCGCATGGGTTCCTGCGATAGCACCTTCCCGCGCCGCACCGCCAGCCGCCCTCCGCGTCACTCGTTCAGCCAGCGCGCGGAGGACACCTTGTCGTTGAAGCCCCAGGCCTTGCTGTTCAGGTTGGCTTCGCGGAGCGTGCCGTCGCCCACGAGGTCCCTGTAGCTGCCCTTGTAATTCGAGTCGTCGTAGAGCCGCACCCGGTAGCCCGGCGGAATGCACCAGCGGACCGAGGAGGTCTTGTCGTTGAACCTGTCGACGTCGTCGAAGCGCGCCCAGTTCTTCAGGCCCTGGTCCTCGTAGTCGAAGATGAAGCCGCGGTCGCTGAAGTCGGAGTCGTCGTAGAAGTCGACGTAGGCGTGCCCGATGTCCGTGCGGCAGCGGGTGTCCGCCCAGATGCCGCGGAACTCCACCAGCTTCACCGTCGAACCGGGGCCGTCATCCGCGTGCTCGGTGCCGTAGAGGAGGAGGCCGCGGTCGGGCCCCACGAAGAGGCCCGCGGCGGCGTCCAGGTTGCACTGCCGCGAGCCGTCGTTGCTGCAATACAGGTGCTTGGAGGCGACGTGCTCCAGGCGCATGTGGCCCTCCAGGTGCACCCGGTACAGGTGCGCGTAGTCGTCACTCACCGCGCCCCAACGCAGGCCTCCCAGCCGCGTACCCACGAGGTAGAGCTGTGAGTCATTGCAGTCCGTCACGAAGTTGAGGTTCTGGAAGGCGCCCCATTGCCCGTCCTGCAGCTCCGACTTCTGCCACTTGTCGACGCGCACCCACTGGTTGGTCGCGGAGCGGAGGTCGGTCTCCGAGGAGCGGAAGACCTCCAGCGTGTTCGCGTCCACCTGCCCGAGCAGGAGCAGGAAGTGCCCGTCCGACAGCTTCGTGAACGAGGCCGTGCCCGCGGTCGCTGTTTCACCGTGGACGAAAGCGAACGGGCTCGGCGTCAGGGATTGATTGTAATCATAGAGCGCGATGCGCCCCAGGCCGGGGCCCTCCTCCATGGGCAGCGCCAGGATGCCGCCCACCGCCTGCATGCCGCCGCCGTGGCGGTAGCCGTCCAGCACCGGCAACGCCGCCACCGCCGCGTCCGCGCCCGGCGGCGAGGTGTCCTCGGGTTCCTTGATGGAGGGGCTCAGCCGGTTGGAGCGGAAGCGCCGTCCCTCTCCGTTGCGGGTGGCCATGTGCACCAGGTGCCCCACGTTGCCCCCAGGGGCGTCATTCCGCTTGGACACGACGAGGAGGCGTCCCGAGCGGGTCGACAGCCGCTGGATGCCTTGCCAGTGATTGCTGCCCGGGTAGGCCACGTTGAGGTTGAACGGCCCGGGATGGAAGCCCAGCACCTCGCCGTGATCCCTCAGCTCCTGGAAGCGCAGCGGCACGTCAGGGCTGCACAGGTTGCAGTCCGCGCTCCCCCAGACGCAGGAGGTGTCGCCTCCGAGCCCGAGGGCCAGTGGAGCGACCGTGGTGGAGAGGGCTTCACGAGGAACCGCGGCGGACTCGCGGGCCTCCGGCTCACAACCGGCGAAGGTCAGCAATCCCGCCAGTGACAGTGCCGCGGCGGACCCGTAACGACGATGGATGCGTTGCATGGTTCTTGTTCTTGGATGAAAGCGCGGCGTCGGGCGGGCAGACGGCGCGAGGGCTTCACATTCCCCCGGCGCCGCCCTGCCCCCGTGGCTACGGGTCCTGCGGCACCTGCGGGCAGTTCGGACCGGTGCAGATGGGGCCGCAGTCCAAGCACCAGCCCATCTCGTGGGCTTCGCAGAGGTAATCGCCACACGTCAGGCTCCCGCAGTCCGACAGGCAGCTGGCCACCGTCTCGCTTCCGTTGCACAGACCATCACCGCACCACGTGGCGGGGCCGCAGTCCCACGGGCAGGTGGCGTTCGTCTCGCCGTTGTTGCACCAGCCGTCGCCACAGTAGGGCGCGGGCGTGCAGTCCTCGGCGCACGTGTTGATGGACTCGCCGTTGGCGGTGTCACAGATGCCGTCACCGCAGATGAACGCACACGGCAGACAGTTCCACGGGCCCACGCCACCACAGGGACATTCGGAGCCGAGCTCGGACCCGCTCTGCGCCAGCGCCGTGGAGTCCATGTCCACGTTGCCGCACGCGGCAAGCAAGCCCAACGACACCGACGCGAACACCATCAACAGACGTGCTTTCACGGAAGGCTCCCGGTTGGAGGGACTCCCAGTGATAGCACAGACTGTATTCCCTGATAAAACGCCCTACCCCGCGCTACGGGTCCGCCGCCACGCATCCACGGAGGCGTGCGTTGTCGACAGGCTGCGAGGGCGCGGGCATCGGGAAACCTCCGGAGGCTTCTCGTGTCCCTCTGGACGCCCGCGAGGACAAGGCTCGCGGGCGTCGAATCATCCTTCGATGGGCTCGAAGGATGCGCGTCAGTCCCAGCGGCTGGTCAGCTTCAGCTTCCACTCGCGCAGCTTGCCGTTGCCCACGCCCGACGGGTTGACGATGTGCAGCTTCCACAGGCCGTTGACGGAGCCGTCGCGCGGGATGCCGCGCGTCACCGGGATGCGCTTGGGCGGCGTGCCTTCGTTGGGGCCGTCCCACAGGAGCGCCGTCTCACCACCCGGATCCTCCAGCGTGAGCACCAGCTTGGACGGGTTGTTGTGCGCCAGGTCCAGCTCCACCGTGATGTCCTCCGGCACCGTCGCCAGGCCCACCACCGGCTGCGTCGCCGTCAGCGGCGTCGTGTTCCCCTGCAGCGTCAGGTCCGAGTACGCCGTGAACTCGCCGGACATCCACGCCGGCCGGCACCAGCCCTCCGTCGCGCCCGAGTCCAGGCCGTGGCACGCCAGCCCCTCCTGACACGGCACGAAGCGCGAGCACGACGTGTGGTCGCCCGGGATGGGCAGCGTCGTCACACAGCGGCCGTAGGGGCTGGAGCCGTCATTCGGCTTGCCCTCGCAGTGGAGGTTCGGCCCGCACGTCCCCACGCCCGTGCAGGGGTCGCCTTCCTCGCCCTGCTGCGTGGCCGTCTTGAGGTTCTGGAGCGCCAGCGTGTTCACGGCCGGCAGCCGGCCCAGCGTCAGGATGTCGTAGAACGGCCGCGCCGCCACCATCGCGTTCGCCGCCGCCGCGGGCACGTTGTACGTGGACTGCAGCGCCGTCAGCGACTGCGTGTTCACCACCGCCAGCACCCGGCGCGCCTCCGCGACGTTGAACGACACGCCCTGGAACGTGCCCACCCAGCCGTCCACCGGCAGCTCCACCCGGCCCGTGCCCCGGGCGTACGATTCCAGCGCCGCCAGCGCCGCGGGCCCCACCTGGGGCAGCGCGTCCACCTGCTCGATGGAGACGAAGCGCTTGTCATCCGCCGTGTGCGGGATGCCGTCCGGCCCGTAGCGGTAGTTGATGATGCTCTGCGCCGCCAGCGCGTTGAGCGGCACCTGCGTGTCCAGCGTGTTGAAGGTCAGGGCGTACTCATTGAGGAACAGCACCACCCCGATGCCCGCGGGCGTGCCCGAGGCCAGCTCCTGCGTCTGCACCGCCAGCGCGTCAGCCGGCGTGTCCGACACCGCGGCAGCGCCGCAGCTCAGGAGGAGGGGAACCGAGGAAAACGACAGAAAACGACGGAGTCTGGAGTTCATGGCGTCCATGTACTCCAAGACAGGCCGCGTGTCGGTGACCGTTCAGGTTCTCTCCTGATACAGCGCGATGACGCCGTGGACCTGGTCGGTGACCTGCTGGAGGCGGTCCGCCGCCGCGTGGGTGGCCTCCACCCGGGCCACCGAGGCCTGCATCAGCGCCGTCAGGTCCGACACGGCGGTGAAGATTTGAGAGACGCCCGCCGACTGCTGGCTCACCGACGCCGAAATCTGGCGGACCGCGTCCGCGTTGCCCTTCACCAGCCCGGACAGCATGCCCAGCCGTTCGCCGGAGGCGCGGATGGTCTCGATGCCCCGGCCCATGCGTTCGCCGCCCTGACGGGTGAGGTCCACCACCCCCTGGATTCGGGAGCGCGTGTCCTCCAGCACCGCGCGCACCTGTTGCGTGGCCGTGACGGACTGGGACGCCAGGCCCCGCATCTCCCGCGCCACCACCGCGAAGCCCCGGCCAACCTCCCCGGCCCTCGCCGCCTCGATGGCCGCGTTGATGGCGAGCACGTTGGACTGGTCCGCCAGGTCCTGCACCGTCCGGGTGATGCCGGCGATGCGCTCCGTGTACGCCGCGAGCCCCTGGACGCGCTCGGAGAGGTCCGCCGTCTGCGCGCGCAGGTCCGCCAGCCCCTCCACGCTCCGGCCGATGGCGTCCTCCACCGCCGCGCCCACGTCCCCGGCCTGCTGCGTGGCCTCCAGCACCCGCGCTGCCTGCTCCGAGGCCAGCAGCGACGTCTGGCGGATCTCCTCCGCCGTCGCCCGCGTCTCCTCCAGCGCGCGGGCCTGCCGCGTCAGCTCATGGCGCTGCTCGCCGGTGGACTCCGTCAGCGTCGTCACCGAGGCACGCAGCGCGTCCGCGGAGCCCATCAGCGGCCGGACGACCTGCTCCTCCACCGCGCTCCGGGACAGCTCCAGCTGAGCCTCGCGCCGCGCGGACTCCCGGAGGTCGCGCTGGCCCTGCACGCAGGAGGCGATGAGGAACACGTCCTCGAACGCCACCCACGCGGTGTGCTCCATCCACCGCCAGGACTCGCGGGCGTGCATGCCGAAGATGGACTCCGGCCAGAGCAGGCCGCGCACGAAGTGGTCCGCCGCCACCACGCCGCTGAAGGTGAGCAGCACCTTCCAGTCCCGGTAGATGGAGAGCAGCGCCAGCGAGCCGAAGATGTGGAAGTGCGTCTCGATGCGGCCGCCCATCAGGTGGATGAGCAGCCCGGACATCAGCGCCTGCCCCACAGCGATGACGTGCCGCGTGGACTCGAGGCCGGGCCGCGTGAACGCGAGCACCACCGGCAGGCCGCCCAGCAGCAGGCCCAGCCCCACCGCGGCCACCACGTGGGAGTGGACCGTGCTCTGCAATCCCGCCCAGGCCCGGGGCGACAGGTACACCGCCGCCGCGATGCCGCCCAGCCACTGCAACACCATCAGGACCACGAAGGTCCGGTCCGTCCGCCGGCCCAATGACAGACGCTGCGCGTCGAACAGCTGGCGCGCGCGCTCGGACACGGCTGCTTCGGACAGCTGGATTCTCATCACGTGTCATCACCCGCGGGCGTGAGGGGTGTCTCGAGGGCACAACCAAAGACAGGCGCGGTGACGGGGCCGGAGAGCTCCGCGTCCAGGAGGTCCCGGATGGCACCTCCCCCCGCGCTGTCACCTTCGTGGCCCCGCGTGGGGGTGATGCCGCCAGCGAAGCGCTCCACGCCGTCCGGCGAGAAGAGGACCAGCTGCCCCGAGGTGCGCGCCCCCAGCTCACGCGCCACCTGCCCGTCCACGTCCGCCACCACCTCCACCCCCGGCAGGGCCACGGCGCGCGTCCACAGCTCCGAGCGCTCGAAGCCCGGCGGGGCCTCACGCGGCGCCCAGACGAACACGTGCGTGGAGAGCCGCGCGCCGTGCCGGTCCAGGAGCTTCGCCAGCTCCGCCAGCGTCGCGCGGGAACACGGGCACCGCGGGTGGAGGAAGACGAGCAGCGTCCAGGCGCCCGGCGCCCGCGTGAACCGCTCCGGCAGCCGGACAGGGGGCGTGGCCGCGAGCCCCGCCGCGTTCGCGTGGGACCACACGAGTCCGAGCCCCAGCACGCTCGCCACGAGCCAGCCGCCCACCAGCCACGGCAACGCCCGGCGCCGGAGCGCACTGTGTTTCAGACCCTCCTCAAGGGATGCCCGGGCCGGGGCATCCGCGGGGCCATGCGAGACGACCGGGGCGGCCATGCACGGTCATGCTGAAGAGTTCCCGTGCCAATGGCAACGCGTATTCAAGCAGGCAAGTCCATACATCCCCGAGCCCGGGAATCACGACAAGCTCCGTCGTCAGCCTCTTCCAGGAGAGAAGCCCGCCTTCCTTGTGGACAAACCCGGACTTCTACCCCTGAATACTTGTTATCACCGTTCCCAGAGCCGGATTTCAGTCCCCGCGCGGCGCACGAGGAGCGGGCTCGCGGCGCCGTCCACCGGCTCGATGCGGCCTGGAAGAGTCGCGGACTGGACGCACTTCCATCCGCGCCTGGCGAGCGCCGCATGCACCTGGGCGCCGAAGCCGCCGCCATAGGACGTGAGCAGGTGGGACGCGCGCAGCCGGTCCAGCAGGTCGCGGCTGGCGTCATCGGACAGGTAGTAGAGCACCTCCGCCAGCAGCACCAGGTCCGCCTCCAGCGCCACGTCCTCCGCGCTGGCCTCCACGATGCGCACGCGCGGAAGCCCCCCCAACCGCTCGCGCAGGCGCGTGACGAAGCGGGGCTCCGACTCCACGGCGCGGATGTTCGCGTCCGGGAAGAGCGCCAGTAGGTGCTCGGTCATCATTCCCTCGCAGGCGCCCACGTCCACCACGCTCCGGGGTGGGCCCGCGTGGAGCAGCGTCCCGAGGATCTTCGCGGTGAGGGCGAAGCGCTCGCCCTCGTAGGTGGAATGGGCGAAGCCCCAGGGGTCCGCGAGCTCCGAGAAGACCTCCGGCTTCGTGAGGGACAGGGCGCGCACCACGTCCCCGGCCCGTACTTCGGTGAAGGCCTCGATGCCGGGCCCGTCTCGCACGGGGTCCGTGCACGCGCCGGAAGCGGCTCCGTCCGGACGCTCCCGGTAGAGCGCGTTGAGCAGCGCCAGCTTGCGCTGGAAGGCCGCGTCGTCCAGCACCGTGCAGGCGGTGGGCCTGGCTCCCGTGGCGGGCACCCACAGGCGGTCGAAGACGCGGCTGACGAGCAGCGCCACCTCGCGGTGCAGCGGGGCGTCCTCCTGGGGGCTGTGTGTGTAGACGCGGGCGTCGCTCCGGGCGCGCTGCTCGCGGCACCACGGCCCCACCTCCGACGGGGACAGCAAGAGGTGTGTGCCGCGCGCGCCCAGGGCCCGGCCCACGGCCTCCAGCTCCCGGCCCGCGCTCCCGTCCTCCGTCACCACCGCGACGTCCGCTCCCGGCGCCACCGTGCTGAACAACCGCACGACGTCCTCGGGGTGGGCCACGACGATGAGCGCCGGAGCCTGCTCGTTCTCAGCCATGTTCCGCGCTCCACTCTGAAAGGGATGGGTTGAGGGCTCCGGGCGATGCGCGCCGGGCAAAGTCTGTCTCCGCCGGGCGCCGTGCACGCCATGAGCACGGACCCGGTTTCACGTGACGGCGAGCGTGAGGCTCAGCCATGGGCCGCGCTCCAGTCGGACACGTCCTGCGCCGCCTCCTTCGGGAAGCGCAGCAGCGGCAGCAGTTGCTCGCGGATGAGCGGCTCCCAGCGCAGCCGCTCGGACAGCGCCCAGCCGGTCGCCAGCAGGAGGCGGCCTTCGTGCGCGTCGCGCGGGAGGCGGCGCACCACCTCCTCCGCCACGCGCTCCGCGGTGCGCAGCTCCTGCTCCCGCAGCGCACTGGCGGGCAGCGCCTTCCAGGTCTCCACCGAGTGCGCCAGTCCCGCGGCCCGAGCATCCGCCACCGGATCCGACACCACGAGGTTCGGATGCGCGGCCTCCGACAGCCCCTGCCGCTCGCACACCGCCTTCAGGGCACGCCGGGCGCCGCTGGCTCCGGAGATGACGCAGATGGCGCCGCAGCCCAGGGCCTCCAACTGCGCCAGGCCATAGGACTCATACAGCGACTGCCCCAGGGACACGTCCGTGGCGCGGTGCAGGTCGTCCCGCGTGAAGTCCAGGCCCTCGGGCCACGTGGGCTGGTTCACCAGCGCGAGGTGCAGGCCCGTGTCCTTCGCGTTGAACGCGTCCACCCTCGCCTTCAGTGCGCGCAGGTTGTCGGACGGCTCCGCCTCGTTCCACTCCGTCACCATCATTAGCAGCGCGGGCTTGCGCTCCGGTGGCAGCAGCGTGGCCAGGTGCTCGCATACGTCCACGTCGCGCCAGAGCCCCTTGCAGACCTCGTCCCGCGCGATGTGCGTGAGCAGCAGGCGGAAGTCCTTGCCCCACGCCTTGCGCGCATGGGCCAGCACCTTCGCGCGCGCGGCCTCCTTCGCGTCCCAGCCCGTCTCGATGGGCCGGTGCCCGTGGGGCACCACCGCCACCGGCTGGAGCGCATAGCGCGCATCCAGGAACCGCAGCTCGTCCGCCACGGACGCGCTCACCGCGCCCACGCGGTCGCACAGGTGGCCGTTGCGCAGAATCTGGAAGTTGGGCCAGGTACCCACGGGGTACACCTGGTCCAGCGTCTTCCCCTGCTCCAGCCCCAGGCGCTGGATGTTGTAGAAGCGCGCGTCGGACGCGCCCTGCCCTCCCTCGCCGTACTCCACGAGCACCCGGGGCGTGCGCACCTCGCCCGCGTAATACACGGTGCGGCACCAGCGCCGCCCGTCGAGCAGCGCCTTGTACGCGAGCGGCAGCGACAGGTGCTCCTGCGCCAGGATGACCGTCCCCGCCCCGTCCTTCGGGCGCAGCCGCTCCAGCGCGTCGAAGACGGGCTCCGCGAGCACGATGGCCAGCATCGCGTCGTGATCCAACGCGGGCGCATCCAGGAGGCCGTGCCGGACCGCCTTCCGGAACAGGCGGTTGACCCAGGGCGCCGCGCCCAGCCGCGTGCCGAAGCGCTCGCGCCACACGCGCGACAGCCCCCGCCACGCCGCCGGACGCGGCCCACGGCAGTCGAAGGGGAGGTCCACCCCGAGCAGCGTGTGCAGCCGCGCGAGGAACTTCGGCAGCGTGCCCATCCTCACCCGGTAGCCCCGGAGCACGTCCGTGAGGTCCACGAGCAGCACCTCCACCGGACCGCCCGGAGCGTCGCGCCGCCCGTAGATGAACGACACGTCGTGCCGCGCCTCCACCGGCTGGAAGACGCGCGTCCACCGCTCCGGGTTGTCCCGGCGCAGGCCGCTGTAGAACACCTCGCCGTGCGCCTCCAGGTCGCGCGCCAGCGACTCCTCCGGCGCGTAGCTCCCCAGGCCGCACGGCCGCACCGTGGGGCTCACCAGCAGCGTGCGAGGGAACGCCTGACGGTACTCGGGCTCGGACAGCAGGTGCTCCAGCACCACGCCCATCCCACCCAGCGTGCGCGTGGCCTCGTAGGAGAGGTGCACCAGCATGTCCCCCTCCGCCCAGGGCTCCCTCGTGCTCATGACGCCACCGTCCAGACGCGTTCGGCCAGCCCCCGGCCGGCGCCCAATCTCCGCGCGTGCGACTCCACCGCGGGCAGCGTCTGGGGCTCCAGCTGGCTGGCGTAGAAGGACAGCCCGCGCAGCTTCGCGGACCACAGCGTCGTCACGTCCAGACACCGGGGCGACAGCCCGAGCGCCCACGCGTAGTCGACGATCTCATCCTCCGGGTGGCGCGCGGAGTACGGCAGGTCCTCGTAGTAGACGACGTTCCGCTCTCCGCGCAGGGCCCGCACCGCGTCGCGGACCAGCAGGTGGTCCACGTGGCTGGAGATGCCCAGCGGCACGTAGCAGACCGCGTCCGGGGACACGCTCGCCAGCACCTCGCCCAGCGCCAGCAGCACGCGTGAGGCCAGCGCCGACCGCGCCTCTTCCGACTCCGTGGGGCCGCCCGGTGGCGCGCGCAGGCTGGTGTCGCGGAAGCCCAGGTGCACCAGGTCCAACCCGTGCGCCCGGGCGAACCTCCGGTCCTCGCCCATCCGCAGCGACGTCACCGCCATGGCCCGAGACGGGTCCACCGGCAGCACGAACTCCCAGCAGCTCTGGGAGAAGACCGTGACGAGCGTGGGCACGATGCCCCGGGGCACGCCGAGCAGGCTCGCGTACGCCCCCAGCGCCACGTCGTCCGGATGCGGGGAGAAGAAGACGTGCTCCGGCCCCTCGTCCCTTCCATTGCGCGCGCGCTCAGTCACGGGCGCCTCCCGCGAGCCGCGGCGCGGGCCACGCGTCCAGCGGCAGGTCGTGCAGGTCGCCCTCGGGCGTCACGAAGCCCAGGATGACCACGCGCTCGCCGTCGTTGTGCACCGTGTGCCGGAACGCCCGCACCGGCGCGTCCAGCTCGCGCGTCAGCCCTTCGGAGAAGCGGCCGGAGGTGATGAGCCAGTGCCCCTCGTCGTTGGGCATGAGGCGCGGCGTGTTCCCGTCCAGCCACACCAGCCCCGGCCGGGACTCGCCCAGGTTGAAGGTGAAGAAGCTCTTGTCCGAGTGCGGCTCCGACGCGTGCGCCACCACCTCCCGCCTGCGCCGCGCGGTGCTGGGCGCGTGGTACTTCACGAACCGCACCGCCCCTTCCGTGCGGCGGCGGAACAGCCGCGTGAGCCCCCCGGCGCGCAGGCCGTAGCCCAGCTCCAGCGCCTCCAGCAGCACGACGCCCACGGCGTGACACGCGTCGTACGCGTCCTCCGAGGCCTCCAGGAGCTCCCGCACCGGCTCCGGCACCGGGCGGCGGCGGAACACGGTCCACGTCGCGGGCTTGGCCATGAAGGCCTCGATGGGCTGCCGCACCACCGGCGACTCCGGGTACCAGGTGGCGTTGTAGCCCGTCTCGAACACCGAGGCCGCGGGCAGCAGCGCGTGCAGGTACGGATGCGCCAGCAGCGCGTGCTGGAAGGTTGCCTCGTAGCGCTCGAACAGCCCCGCCAGGGCGTGGCGCTCCAGGAAGGCCGTGGGGCGCTCCAGGTAGAAGAAGCCGCGCTCGGACAGGTGGGTGACGAGCCGCCGCGCGAAGGACTCCCGCTGGCGCGGCGTTCCGGACACGAAGTCCTCCAGCTTGAGCGGCCGGATGTCCGCGAAGCGCTGGGGCTGACGGCGCACGAGGCCGTCCCGCGCGGAGGTGAAGGGTCTGGGTGGCAGGGACGGGGCCGGTGTCCGTGGCGCTGTGGCGGGCATGGGATGTCGGGTCGTCATGGGTGGGATTCAGGCTGGAACGTGTCGCAGGCTACGGGTGGCGTCTGACATGCGTGGATCCCCCCGGACCCGGACCCGGGTCCAATGCCTCTCAAACCCAGCCACCTCCCAGGTCGCCCGGCACACACGCGCCGTCACTCACGCGCGCGGGTTCCCCCGCCGCGGACGGGGGCCATCCGTCCACCTGGAAACATCCCAGCCTCCCTCTGAAAAATGACCCGGACCGGTGGGTCCGGAAGACACCTCCGGGAGCGCTGCTTTCACCGGCTTGTACGGGTGGGAACAGCGATTGCGACGCGGGGGCCGGTGCCTTGACGGAGGCCCCCGCGCGCGCGCCCAATCCCTGTCATGCCTCCGCATACGAGACGTCTGCTCATCACGCTCCTCATGGCTGGTACCTGCGCCTGTGCTCGCGCGCCTGTCTCGCGGGACGTGGATGCCCTGACGGCCCTGCGGGTGGAGGCCGTCCGTCCGCCGATGCCGGCGCCCCGCGCGGTGCGGGTGGAGCGCCCGGTGACGACGGGGCTGCGCCTGGACGTGGTGCCGGACCGCGCGCGCGTCTTCGTGGACGGCAGGGCGATGGGGCTCGCGCGGCACCTGGGGACGCTGCTGCCGCTCTCACCCGGGGTCCACCAGGTGAGCGTCCGGCTGGAGGGCCACGCCACGTGGCGGGCCGAGGTGATGGTGGGCGACCGGCCGGAGCCCATCCAGGTGACGTTGAGCGCTTCGCCGTGACGAGAAGCGGGCCGTGACGCGCAGCGCACCGTCAATCCGAGGGGGGAGGCACAGGCGTGAAGCCGCCAACGAGGAAGGGCCGGCTGTTCCGGCTGCCGTTCGCGGATGCGCCGGAGTCGCGCGCGCGGCTGTGGAAGAGCATGACGGAGCACGGCCTGTTCGTTCCCGAGGACACGCCGCAACCCATCGGGACGGAGTTCGCGCTCCAGGTGGCCTTCCAGGGGGACGGGCCCGCTGTCTCCGGCCGCGTGCGGGTGATGGAGCACGGCGTGTCCGGCTGGGTGCGCGGCTACTTCGCGAAGTTCGTCGCGCTGGACGCGGGCTGCCTTCCGCTGCCGCTGAGCCCTCGCGAGCCGCTCGCTCGCGCGACGGTGGGGACTCCCGCCGCGAGCACGTCCGCCGGTGCTCCCGGGGGGAACGCGGACTCGTGGCGGGAGGAGCCGACGCCGGTGGGCATCCGGCCGCGCTCCACGGTGGATGGCGCGTCCGCGCTGAATGACTATTCGCACCTGGAGCTGCTGCACGCGCGCGACCCGGAGGCGTGGCAGGGAGGGTTGCGGCCGTTCGACGCGTTCGGGCCGTACCAGCTGCTCCAGCGGCTGGGCACGGGCGGCATGGCGGAGGTGATCCTCGCCCGGCGCACGATGGCGGAGGGCGTGGACAAGCTGGTGGCACTCAAGCTGGTGTTCCAGGAGTACGCGCGGCACCCGCGCCTGTCGGAGCTGTTCCTCACCGAGGCGCGGCTGAGCGCGACGCTGCAACACCCCAACGTCATCCAGGTGTTCGACGTGGGCAGCGCCGCGGGCCGGCCCTTCATGGCCATGGAGTACGTGCACGGCCGCAACGGCGCGGACCTGGTGCAGGCGCTGCGGCAGCGCGGGCGTCCTCCGCCGGTGGCGTTGGCGGTGACGATCGCCATCGAGCTGGGCAAGGCGCTGGAGTACCTGCACGGGCAGCGCGACCTGGACGGGCGACCGCTGCACCTGGTCCACCGCGACGTGAGCCCGGGCAACCTGCTCGTGGGCCTGCACGGCGAGGTGAAGCTGGTGGACATGGGGGTGGCGTCCGCCAGCATCGCGAGCGGCAATGATCTGACGGTGGAAGCGCACGCGGGCCCCACGGAGTTCCGAGTCACCCGCACCGCTCGCGGCATGCATCTCAGCGTCTCCCGCGGACGGCTGCTGCTGTCCGAGGGCACGCACCGCCGCACGCTCGAGGCCAGCAACTGGCTGGACGTCGCGCGCGGCCTGGAGGACGCCGAGCACGACGGCCCGCCCTTCCCCACCAGTCTCTCCCCGGGAGTGGACTCGCGCATCGCGTGGAGCCCGGAGCTGCGCATCCCGCTGAGCTGGAGGCCGTTGGACGACGCTCGGAGCTACCAGGTGCAGGTGGCGCGCGACCTGGGCTTCCGCCAGCAAATCGTGGACACGCAGGTGGAGGGCCTGGCCTTCACGTTCGTCCCGCCGGAGCCCGGCATGTTCGTCTGGCGCGTGTCCGCGCTGGACTCGGAAGGACGGCCCGGTGAGCCCGGCTTCGCCCGCCGAGTCTTCGTGGAGCGCCAGCGGCCCCGGGGCCTGCTCGTCACGCCGCGTGATGGCTACGAGGCTCCGAAGGCCGACGAGGACCTGGTCTTCGCGTGGCAGTCCATTGGCGGAGCGCCGCGCTACCGGCTGGTCGTCGCGCGGGACCGGGAGCTGAGGCATCCGGTGCTCATGCGCGAGGGCAGCCCGCAGCAGGTGGTGCTGCCCGGCCTCGCTCCCGGCGAGTACTCCTGGGGCGTGTACGTGGCGGAGGACCCACCCGTGCCGCTGTTCCAGAAGGCTCGCAGGCTGGTGGTGCCCGGACCTTCCGGGGCCCGCGCACGCGACGCGCTCCTCCCCATGGAACGCTGAGCCCTGACACTCCCAGCCTGACACGGCTGACGCGTCATGCGCCTCCGCTGACATGTCACACGGCGACGGAGACGACGTGCCGTCGCACGTCCAGGTGCGCGTCTCGTCCCGACAGCCCGGGCGTATGAACGCGGCATGTCGATTGCTATCTCACTCCGCACTTACTCCAGGAGGATGCATGCGCTTCATGAGCGGAGTCGTCGTCGCGGTCGGTCTTCTCGGGTGCGGTGGTTCGGAGGCCGATCAGGCCCCCTTCGAGACAGTGGGTCACACGGACCAGGAGATCGTGGGAGGCGTCGAGGCCCGGCCGAACTCCCACCCCTGGATTGTCAGCCTGCAGAAGAAGTACGGCAGCCATTTCTGCGGGGGCAGCCTGGTGCGGGTGAGCAACACCAAGGAGGAGAGCGACATCGTCCTCACCGCTGCCCATTGCGTCTATGACGGCTACTCCAACGTCACTGCGTCCGCAGGTGCGCATGACCTGTACCGCCCCACGTCCACGCAAGTGACAGCCCGGGTGACGGTGGCCGTCTACCACCCCCAGTACAATCCGAACAGGACGCTGAACGACATCGCCGTCCTCAAGCTCGACAAGCCCATCAAGTTCGGCACGAGCGTCGCCGGGGCTTGCGGCCAGTCCTCGGGCATGCGCCCCAACCTGGGCCCTCAGCTCGCGGGCGGCAACACGCGCGTCCCTGTCTGCCTCCCGGCCTCCGGAGAGCGCGTCGCTGACAACACGATGGCTACGGTCGCGGGGTGGGGCCTGACACGCGAGGGGGGTTACGACACGTCCAGCATCTTGCTGCAAGTGGGCGTCCCCGTCCTCAACCATCGGGACGTCGCCAACAGCTACAGGACACAAGGAATCGTCATCGACGAGAGTGCCATGTTCGGGGCTGGGTATCAGCAGGGGGGCAAGGACACCTGCCAGGGCGACAGCGGCGGGCCGCTCGTCGTCAACGGCTCCCAAGGCTTCGTGCTCCAGGGCATCGTGAGCTTCGGGGTAGGCTGTGCGCGGGCAGGCCTGCCCGGCATCTACACGCGCGTCTCCAACTACATCCCGTGGATCAACATGCAGATCCGGACCCTCAGCGCCGTCAGGTAGGGCGCGCGGCAAGGGCTGCCTTCGCCAACTCCAGGTCCGTGTAGAGGCTCGCCTCGGGGATTCCCGCCTCCTTCAACTGACGAGCGGCGATGCGGTTGACCCACCACACCGTCCCCCCGGGACGCTGGTGAAACCGGGCGAAGCGCGGATAGAGCAGCGTCCCCATTCCCTCGAAGCCCGTCAGATCCATCAACAGCGGTGTCTCTGGGGGAGTCGCCGCGAAGAGCGAGTCCAGGGCCTCGGACGACAACGACGACAGCCCTCCAAAGAGACGAACGCGGCGCGGCGACTCCTCGAACACTTTCACGGGGAGCCCCGCATCCAGGTAGCCGTGGATGCCTTCCAGAAACGCGATGCTGTTGGCCTCGCGAGCCAGCTCGGCCGCGAGCCGAAAGAGCGCCAGGACCAGGGCATGATGCCGGGGCGCATGGTGGGCGTCCGGGCTCCACGCGACGAAACCGCGCTCTTGGCTCGAATGACGGAGGCGGAAATAGAGGCTGATTCCATCCATCCCGATGACGGCCGAGTCGGTCATCTCCAACGGGGCCAGGATTGCGACTTCATCGAGGAACTGGCGTCCTCGCTCCTGGGGAATGGGGACACACTCCGCGAGGGGCAGGCTCTCGCTGGCAATCACCAGGGTGCCGTGGGCTTCGCGGAAAATCGTGGCGAGGGCGCCGTTCTCGAAGAACGAGGGGCTGAGCTCGACGCCATAGAACGTCGCGGGATGAGGAGGCAGGTGCAGCCGGGGCACGTGCTTGTCCTCCTCCTCCGCGATCACCGTGAAACCGCTGGCCTCCGCCGCCGCACGGAGCTCGAGCATCTCCTGGTGCGAGAGTCTCCGCCCCGTCCACCCTGGCAGAGCTCGGTATTGGTCGCGCACACCCTGAATCGACTCATTCGCGTGGACGGGGAGGATCTGCCGCAGGGAGGCCGCCTCTTTCAGCGTCAGTTCGGGCCCGCGCCAGAGAATCTGGACGCGCCATCCAGACGCCGTCCCAGGGACGGGCGCACAGCAGGCAGCCGCCATGGCCTGTTCACACCGAAGACAGGGTGTGAAGGCGATGCCACGCTCGATGGTGGAATCCCCGAAGCTCCCTCCGCAGCTGGGACAGGTCAGGCGTTCTTCCGGCTCGTCGTTCATCGCAAGCTCCGCGTCGCGAGTGCGGCGGGAGGCCGACACGGTCCATATGATAGTGCCGTGTCACGGGCCGTCCGCCGCCAGGCGCCTGTGCCCCTTCGTCCCGGGTGAACGCATGTCCGTCGCTCTTGGAGTCCTCGCTGGCGTCGCAGTGCTGGTGCCCACCGCGCGCTGGTGGTTGATGCACCGGGTGGGCACGCCCCGCGCGAGCGAGTCCTTCGATGGACACGTCTACCGGGTGGGCAAGGCCGTCATCGCCGAACGGCGCTGCGAGCAGCCCCGCGCCACGGTCATCGTCATGCACGGCTTCGTGGCGGACATGCGCTACTTCACGCACCACTACCGCGAGCCCGACCTCCAGCTCATCCTGCTGACGAGCTGCGACTACCACCTGCCCATCACCGACCCGCGCGAGCAACCCGCCCCCTGGGCGAAGGTGCCTGCCGAACCGGAGGGCACCATCTCCCATGACGCCGCGGTGCTGGTGCAGGCCCTGGAGCACCTGCCCCGGACGAACGTCGTGCGCGTCCACGGACATTCGCGCGGAGGGGCCGTGGTCCTGGAGGCCGCGAAGCTGCGGCCGGACCTGTTCGAACGGGTGGAGGTCGTACTGGAGGCGCCCGTGCTCCCGCAGGCCCGCCCCTACCGGAGCCTGACGCCCTCGCAGCTCTGGCTGCTGCCGTTCCTCATCCCGCTGTGGCGGCTCGCGCCCATCGCGAAGCACAACCGGGGCGCCTGGGGGCCGTTGGAGAATGCTCGCAAGCGAGAGCTCATCATGGCCTTCCCGTTCAACCCCAAGCGGGTCGCGACGATGATGGCCAACCTGCGGGACATCGAAGCGTGGAGTCAGGCGCGCGATGCGTCCCTGTTCGGCAACGTGCGGCGAGGCACGGTGCTCGTTCCGGGGAAGGACCGGGTGCTGGAGTCCGCGTCCATGCGGGAGAGCGCCGGGCGCGCGAAGCCAGGACTCAACGTGGTGGAGCTGGACGGGTGCAGCCACTTCGTCCTGTGGGACCGTCCGGATGCGATGCCCGTGCTGGCGCACCCACCTGAACGGCCCACCGGCAGCGATTGAGCTACGCGCTCTTGCGACGCCGCATCATCGCTTCGTACGAACGGCCCACGCCCTGGGAGAGGATGAGCAGCTCGCCCACGTCCGGCGGGGTGAACTGCTCCGCTCCATTGTCCACGTAGAGCAGGTGCACGACCTTGCCGCGCACGAGCAGCGGCAGGATGACCGCTGTCGTGGGGAACCCTCCGCCGAGCAGGCGGTAGAACATGCCCATCGCCGCGTCGCGCTTCACCGGACCGACGTAGTGGGAGCGCAGGTCGCGCACGAGGCGGAAGGTGCTCTGGTCGCGCAGCGGCACGCCGATGCGGCGGACGCCTTCGTCGCTCACGCCCTGCCCCATGCCGTGCCAGCCGGTGACGAGGTTGCCCTGCACGGACAGCAGCAGGCACCGGCGCCACTTGCCCATCGCGAAGCGGAGCACCGTGCGGGCCACGTCCTCGCGGTCCGAGCTGCGCCCCAGCTCCGCCTGGGCCTCCGGGAACGTGAGCGGCGTGGGAGGGGGAGCCACCGGCTTCGCGGCCACGGGCTGAGTCGCGGCGGCACCCGGGGGCATCGCGCCCGTCGCTCCGGCCTGGGCCGCGACGTGCGCGGGGACTCCCTGCGCACCCGCCTGGGCCGCCACCTGCGCGGGCACGCCGGCGGCTCCCGGTCCGCCACGCACCTGCGCCGCGACGCCCTGCGCTCCAGCCTGACCCGCGACATGCGCGGAAGCTCCCGCCTGGGCCGCCAGATGCGCGGGCACTCCCTGCGCACCCGCCTGGGCCGCCAGATGCGCGGGCACTCCCTGCCCTCCGGCTTGTCCCGCCAGATGCGCGGGCACTCCCTGCCCTCCGGGCTGACCCGCGACGTGCGCGGGCACTCCCTGCCCTCCGGCTTGTCCCGCCAGATGCGCGGGCACTCCCTGCGGCCCCACGCCCTGCCCCGCCGCACTCGCGGCTCGGGCTGCTTGCGCGGGCACTCCCTGCACCGGGACGGACGGAGCGATGTGCGCGGGGATGTCCACTCGCGGCGGCACGGGCGCTCCAGGACGCGCCTGCGCCGGCATCGCGGGCCGGCCCTGGGGCGGCGCGGCCACGGGCGCCTCCACCACCTCCTCGCCGGTGATGATGATCTCCCCTTCGAGCACATCCGCTTCCGCATCCGAGCCGCCGCGCAGCGCCTGCGCGTAGACGGACTGGAACTCCTCCTCGCTCATCAGGTCCGGCGGCCGCTCCGCCGCCTTTTGCAGCTCCGCCGCCGCGCCCTTCGCGGGCCTCGGGCGGACGGCATTCATGTCGATGGCCCGCAGCTGCCGGAACGCCTTCGCGTGCCGCCGGAGCAGCTGGTTCATCCGGAACTCGGGGATGACCACCGGCACCACGCGCTTGCCCGTCTTGAACGCGATGGCGTCCAACGTCGTGAAGTCATGCGGGTTCAGCACCGCGACGCTCAACCGCGTCGCGTCCGCCCGCATCGGCAGGTACTCCTTGTCGTCCGCCTCGTTGGGGTTCACCAGCGCCACGGCCTTCGGGTCGGGCACCATCTCCCCGGACGCGTAGGCGCAGTTGTGCAGCCGCCCCAGCGCCTTGGCCAGGTCCTGCTCGGACAGGAGCCCCAGCTCCACCAGGTTCGTCCCCAGCCGTCCGCCGTGGACCACCTGCGACTCCAGCGCCTCCTCCAGCCCCGCCGCCGACACGAGGCCGTCCTTCACGAGCAGTTCACCCAGGCGCATGGGGCCGCTTGTAGCCATGCCCCGTCACCCTCCGCAAGCACCCGGCCGGGCACCCGTCCCTAGTCGTCTGGATGGTGGCTCAGCCCCACCCGGTTGCCCTCCGGGTCCCTCACGTAGAGCGTCCAGCGCGTCTCATGCTCCAGCGGCACGCCCGCGCGGGCCAAGGTCTCCACCACCCCACCCCGCGCCTCGCGGGGAATCCGGAACACGAGCATCAGCAGCCCCGGCGCCGGATGGCGGAACGGCACCACTTCCGGCGTCCCGTCCACCGACTCGATGGCCAGGAAGGCGCCCCCTGGGACGCCGACCCAGACGCTGCGCAGGGTGCCGTCCTCCCGCGAGTGGCGCTTCAGTTCCGGAAAGCCCAGCAGGTCGCGATAGAACGCCGTCACGCGCTCCACGTCCTTCGCTTGAATCGCCACGTGGTGGAAGCCCTGAACGTCCTTCATGGGGTTGATGGTAGGGTCTGCCCGCCCATGGCGCGACTGCTCATCGTGGAGGACAACCAGGAACTCGCCTCCCTCATCGCCACGGTCGCGGAGACCCGAGGCCATGAGGCGCTCACCGTTTTCACGGGTGAGTCCGCGCTGGAGGCCCTGGGCCCCCACTCGCGCTTCGACGCGGCGCTGGTGGACCTGCTGCTGCCGGACATCCGCGGCAGCGAGGTGCTGGGAGCCCTGCGCGCGCACGGCATCCCCGCCATCGCCGTCAGCGGTGTCTACAAGGGCGACCGCTTCGCCCAGGAGGCCACGCAGATCCACGGCGCCTGCGCCTTCTTCGAGAAGCCCTTCGAGCTGGACTCCGTGCTCAACGCGCTGGAGGAGGCCGCCGGCGTGCCGCCCGTGACGCACGGAGAGCTGCTCGACGAGGTGGACCTGCTCGTCCTGGAGGAACTGGTCCAGGAGCCGTCCGCGGAGAAGGAGCCCGCGCTCGAGTCCGTCCTCTCCCCGTCCGAGCCTGCCGAACCCGCGCCCCCCGAAGAAGCCCCCGGCGTGTCGGAGGCCCTGCCCCTGCCCTTCGCGCAGCGCGACGCGGTGTGGACGGAGGCCGCTCCCGCGCCCGTGCGTCAGCGGCGCCAGCTGCCGGAGTGGTCGCTCGGCGGAGACCTGGCGCACACGTCCGTGCCGCGGCTGCTCAACGCGTATTACGAAGCGCGCCACCACGGCGAGCTGAAGCTGCGCCAGGGCACGGTGCTCAAGGTCGTCTACTTCGAGGCGGGCCGCGTGGTGTACGCCGCCTCCAACCTGGCCCCGGAGCGCTTCGGCCGCTTCTGCCTGCGCAAGGGCGCGCTCACGGAGGCGCAGCTCGCGGAGGCCGCGGGCTACGCGCGCGAGCACTCGCTGCGCACCGGCGACGCCCTGCTCAAGCGCGGCCTGCTCAGTCCCAAGCAGCGCCGCCAGCTGCTGGAGGAGCAGGTGAAGGACATCCTCTGGTCCACCTTCGCGTGGACGGAGGGCGGCTATGGGTTCAGCCCCATGCGGCCGCAGCGCGCGGACCTGGTGCCGCTGTCGCTCTTCCCCGGCGACCTCATCCTGGAGGGCGTCACGCGCACGGAGACGCTGGTGGCGCTGCGCCAGCGCATGGCGCCCGGACGCCGCCTGTTCCCCACGGCGGATCCGCCCTACGGCCTGCACGAGCTGAAGCTGGCGGGGCCCCAGGCGATGCTGCTCGCGTTCGCGGACGGCACGAAGACGGTGGAGGACCTGCTCGCCCTCACGGACCTGTCCGAGCGCGAGGCCCTGGCCACCCTGCGTGGCCTGGAGCTGTCCGGCGTGCTGGAGGAGCGGCAGCAGACGCCCAACCGCCGCCAGCGCATCAGCTTCGGGCTCTGACGCCCCGCCGGCGCCGCGCGGCCCAGGCCAGCGCGCCCAGCCCGAACGCCGTCACGCCCGAGCCCCCACCGGAGCACCCGCATCCCGACGTGGAGGGAGGCGGCGGCTCCGCCCGCGACACGACGACATCGCGCAGCGTCGCCGTGCCAGAGTAGTTCGGCGGAGCCAGGAGCGCCGTGCGCACCACGTACGTGAGCGTCGCGGTCGCGCCCGCGGGCAGCGGCACCGGATCCACCGCGAAGTGCTGCCCGGACACATCCACCGGCGTCACCGGCTGGCCATTCAACGTCACGCTCTGGGGCACCACCTGCGCACCGGTGACGGTCTCCCGGTAGTGGATGGAGCTCACGTCGCAGGCGGTGTCGTTGCGCAGCGTCACCGTGACGCCCACCTGGCTGGAGTTGATGCCCTCCCCCGTCTCCGTGCGCCGCTCCACCGTCACGAAGGGCCGCGCGCCAATGCGCACCGCGTGCTCGCGCGCCGCCCCGCTCGCGCCTTCGCCCTCGGCCGACACGTTCAGCGTGACAATCTCGCCCACCAGGGACTCCAGCTGCGTGTCCACCGTGGCCAGCGACACCGAGTCACCCTGGGCGACGAGCGTCGCCATCTCCGGCCCTCCGGAAGGGTTCCACTTCAGGTTCACCGCCGAGCAGGCCCCTTCCGGAATCGTCTGGCGCAGCGTGCCCCGGGCGCCCTCGCCGCAGGTGGCGATGAGCTCACCGCTCAGCTCGCCCAGCACCACCTCGCGCGCCTGGCGGGGGAAGTCCGTCGTCGCCTCCGGTGCCATGACGGTGCCCTCGTGCACGCGCGCGCGCACGGTGTAGTTGGCGCTGCCGCACATGGGGGGCAGGTCCAGCGCGAAGTCGCCTCCGCCTCCGGTGGCCGTCCACGTGTCGAACACCTTGCTGGGGTCGGCCGGGTCCTCCAGCGTCACCACCGTGGTGAGGGGACGCATGCCCGTGCAGTTGAGCGGCGGATCCGTCTTCACGTGGCCGCGCAGCATGCGCTCCTCCGAGGGGTCCAGCTCCACCAGGGTCCTCACCGATTCCAGGGGCACCCAGCGCGGCTTCACCGAGACCTCCACGTCGGAGGAGGGGCTGTCGAGGACGAAGCCGTCCACGGTGATGCGGTTGAAGGCGCGCAGCTTCAGCTTCAGGGTGTCCACGCACGTCGCCCCGGCGAGCAGCACGGAGTGGCCCTCGGTGGGGTCCTGGCCCACGGGACGCCGGTCGTTCCCCTGGAGGGCCGTCACCGTCGCGCCCGAGGGATTATCCAGGACCGACCAGAACGTCGACACCGGCGGCAGTCCTGGCGTTCCAGGAGAACCTCCGCACAGGTGGGTCGCCTGGGGTATCAGCGCCGCGCCGGAGAAGACGTCACGCGAGGGGCTGGTGAACGGGGCCTCGGGAGGGCCCCACGGGTGGATCCGCACCGGGACCTTCGTGGGATCCGAGGTCAGCGCGCCGTCGTTCGCGCGCACCTCGTAGTCGAAGGAGGTCGTGCCCGGTTTGCAGCGGTCCGCCAGGGTTGAAGGGGGCGTGAACGTGGCCACGCCGGCCTTCACGTCGAGCTTGGGTGCCCCGGGGGGCTCCGTCCAGGTGTACCTGACGGGCTCGCAGCCGGTGACACCTCGCGTGGCGGTGAAGGTGCCGGAGGGCCCTCCCATGAAGAAGTCGTTGCCCTCCACCTCCACCTGGGGCGCGCCAGGCTTGATGGAGTGGTTCAGTACCATCGCCATCGTCTTCAACGTGTCGTGCGCGCGCAGGCCGTCAGAGGCCACCACGTCCAGGGATGACGTCTCGGACGCACAGATGCCCACGGGCGCGGTGAGCCTCAGCTTGAGTCCGCTGTCCTCGCGCGAGTCGAGCGGAGCCTGAGCAACGGTGATCCGACTGCCCGGCGCACGCACAGTGGCCGACAGCCGCACCGCGTCCCCGTCCGGGTCGCGCAGCTTGAGCTCCACGTCCTTTGTCTCGCCCTCGTTCACGCTGAGGGTGGAGGGCAGGTCGCTCACGTTGGGAGGGTTCGCGTTCCGGTAGATGAGGATGTTCTGCGCGGGCCCGTCGAGGATGGCCACGCAGTAGGACGCGTCCGCGCAGGCCATCCGCAACGCGGGATGGGGGATGCTTGCGGGCGAGTTCGTACTCTGCCGCCAGAGCGTGCCCGGGAGTGCAGGCGGAACCGTTGGCTCCGCGCTGTATGCCACCACCTTGCCGTCTGATTTCTGCTTGAGGAGCAGCAGCCCGAAGCCCGTCCCAGCGACGGAGCCGCTCGTCACATCAAGCGCGAGCGCGTCGACCGAACCCGGCGCCAGCGGGATGGGCTCGAACGGATAGGCGGATCCGCCCAGCGTGCCTCGGAACAGGCCCGAGTCGTTGCCGAAGAACGCGAGCGGCTGCTCCGGCGTGGAGCCCGGCAGAAGGACCACGCTCTGGGCCAGGTTCGGAGCAGAGATGCCTGCGGCGATATAGGACACCGCGCTGGTGCCCCGGTACCAGAGGAAGTTCGCCTTGGCCGTGGATACGGAAAACAGCGCCTGGGGTTGCCCATCCGCCTGAGGGGCCAGCACCGCGAGATGCGGCTGGGCGCTCAGGTCCGGCAGCGGGGGCGGCAGGGTGCCCCACTCGGCCGTTCCCTCTTTCGGGAGGAGCGAGGTCCGGAACTGCGGTGTCTGTAAGGGCCCCTCGGCGGCGACGGCATACCCCACGCCCCCGTCGGCTGTAACGCGTGCGGCCTTTACCGCGTAGTCGCTGCCGTCATTGGGGAATAGGCGCTTGTTGTCATCCGTGGGCGAGCAGCCCCCCTCGCTCTGGAGCGTCCCGTCCAGACGGATGCCCACCACACAGGTAGGTCCGCGCAGGAAGCTGCCCGCCATGCCCACGTTCAGGGTCGTCAAGACGCCATCGCGCGACACGTACAGCTGGCCGTCGGTCGCCACGGCGAAGAAGCCGGGGCGGAAGACGGTCACGTCCCTCGGGGTTCCCGCCTGGGTCCCGATGTGGGTCCACTCCGCGCGAGCCACGCCCGCGCACAACCCCAGTCCCAGGAGGATCCACCCGACTCGCACGTTCGTCATCCCTCTGCCCGGCGACTACCAGGCCACTTCCGCCCGGAGATAGAGGCGATCCGGAGCATCCTCCGATTCGGCCTCCAGACCCAAGCCGCTGAAGCCCAGGACGGTGTACCCCAGGGCTACCCGCAGGCGCTCGTCCAGCCGGTAAGCCACTTCCGGCCGGAGCGCTGTCAGGCCCTGGTCGTCCGCCGCGGACGTGCGCCGGGCGGCCTCCACCGCGACCTCCAGTCCGCCCAGCAGCCGCACCGAGGGCCGCAGCGTGCCCGTCCACACCCAGCGCGAGGACTCGCCCAGGCTGGCGCGTCCAACGTGCAGGCCGGACGCCACGGAGAGCCGATCGCCCAGCCGCACCGCCGGCATCAGCGACACCGTCTGGAGCACCCGGTCTCCGAATGCGAAGCGGGCACCCGGGGACAGCTCGCGCGTGAGGCCGTAGCGGGCCACCACCAGCCACGGGCCAGGCCGCCAGACGAGCGCCGCGAACCCTTGCGCGAACCGGGCCTCCAGCCCCTCCCGGCCCGCGGTGTGCGCGAAGTCCAATCGCCCGGAGGCCGTCACGTCCTTCATCAACTGGCCCTCCGCGGCCAGCGCCAGCACCACCTGGGTGCGGTCCACCGGGCCGGAGGCACCACGCACGGGAGTGCCCTCCTCGTGGCGCAGCTCCGCGCGCACGTCCGCGCGGAAGCGCTCGCGCAACCACTGCGCGGACACACTGGCCACGTCGCGCGTGAGGTCGCTTTCGATGTCCAGCGGGTTGCGCACGCCACGCTCATAGCGGGCAGCCGCGCTGAAGCCGCTCTGTCCCGCCGCCCACTGGAAGCCCACGGCGCGGGCCCGCCGCATCGCCATGGCGTCGTGCGCGCTCACGTCCTCCACGAACAGGGTGGTGCCGTCCCCCACCTCCGTGCGAGCCCCCGTCACCGCGCGGGCCGCCCCAAAGTCCGGCCCGTCCACGTCCACGGAGTAGCCGCCGTAGTAGGTCTCGCGGCCGCGCCGCGCGCGCGCGTCCAGCCAGGCCTGCGGGCCCAGCTCCGGCCCCCAGCCGCCCTTCACGCCCACGGACGTGTCGTTGTCCAGGTTCACGGCCACGCCCGCGGAGGTGAACGTGTCGTTCATCCGGCCCAGGCCTTCGCCGCGCTCGTGCAGCCGCTGCCGGTGGCCCGCGGACACGGTGAGGCGGGACGTCAGCATGCGGGACACCGATACGCCCAGGGACGTCCGGCCGCCTTCGAGCGCGGCGCCCTGGCCGGGCACCTCCGTGGCACGCAGCCAGCTGTCGCGCAGCTCCAGGCGCACGGTTCCTTCGTGGTGCTCATAGGCCACGGCGGCGCCCAGCGTGCGGGCGCCGAAGGGCGTGTCCTCGAAGGGCAAGCGCGGATCCGCCGAGCGGCGCTCGTCGCCCAGGAGCGTGAGCGCCACCGGACCCACGGGCTGGGTGACACGCAGGGACAGCTGCCGGAAGCGAGCCACGTCCAGGTGCGCGCCATCGGAGAAGCCCTTGGAACGCTCGCGCCACACGGCAGCCACGGCGCCGCCGTGACCAGGCCCCAGGACTCCAGGTCCACTCAGGCGCAGGGTCACCGCGCCGCCGTGGTCGTCCTGCGTGCCCACCGGGCGGAGGAAGGACAGGCCGCCGTCGTCCGACACGCCGAAGACGGAGGGCTCCACCGCGAGGCCCCGGCTGCTCGCGGCCTCCGCGAGGAGCGAGTAGCCCCACAGCTTCGTCTGCCCCCGCCCCGACAGGAGCTGAAACGGCGCACCCAGCCGGCGCTCGCGCACGGCGGCCAGGCCGACGGTGGAGTCGCGCCAGCGCGCCCAGGCCTCGCCGCCCACCGAATCGCGCGGGTCGCCCGTGTGCAGCACGGCGTAGTCCACGACGAGCACCGGCTCCGGCGCCTCAGAGAGCGCGTCCGTGCGCAGGAGCGACGTTCCGATGAGGAACGACAGCGGGCGCGCGAGGAGGATGCGGCCGGCGAGGTAGTCGATGTCGTAGTCGCGGCCCCGGATGAGGTGCTGTTCGCCCAGCGGCAGACCGGTGACGCCGTCGCGCACCTCCACGCGCACCAGCTCGGAGCCCTCCGCCACGGTGCCGCCGCCCAGGTAGTAGAGGCTGCCGCCGGTAGCGCTCAGCTCCTCGTGCGCGGGCGTCGCGGCCAGGCCTCGCGTGGGGTCCACGAGCCCGCCAGCGAACGCGTCCAGCCCCACGCTCACGGGACCCAGCTGTTCGCGCAGCTCCGCGTAGGGACCGAAGAGGGGGCGGTGGTAGCGGCCCACCTCGCGGTCCTGAATGAGCGCGCGGTAGGTGCCGAAGCCCGCGCGGCCGTACTGCT
Organism: Corallococcus sp. AB045; assembly: GCF_003668895.1. Classification (NCBI taxonomy): domain Bacteria; kingdom Pseudomonadati; phylum Myxococcota; class Myxococcia; order Myxococcales; family Myxococcaceae; genus Corallococcus; species Corallococcus sp. AB045. Next base: position 849 of record NZ_RAWN01000054.1, on the reverse strand, counting down.
CGTGGCGCGCTTCCAGGCGCAGGCGCCCTTCCGCGGGGTTGGGCGTGAGGGACACGGAATTGTCGCCCCACTCCGCCGGCGCGAGGTCGGGGTCGGGCCAGCGGTCGAAGCGCTCGGGCCTGCGGGGACGCAGCCAGTCCACGAGCGGCGCGTCGTCCAGCTGGCGCAGGTCGGTGTCGGTCAGGTCCAGCTCGCCCACCACCTGCACGGGTCCCAGCTGGGCCTCACCGTGGAGGGCACCGCGGCCCCGCAGCCGGAAGCCCCCGCCGGCCGGCGCGAGGCTGGCCTCCACGTCGAGCAGGCCCACGACAAAGGGCTGGGCGCGCGCTTCGACGGTCACGGACACGGCGCTCCAGCGCTGCTGTGGAGGAGCCATCGAGATGGGGATGGTGTTGCGTCCCGGCACGAGCCGCACGGGCAGGCGGACCTCGCCTTCAGGGCCCGCGACGAGTTGGGTGTCAGGCGTCCTCACCTGGGTGCCGGGGACCACCTCCAGACGCAGGTAGGTGTCTCCCGTGGGCAGGGGCACGTCCGGGGACAGCCCGCGCACGGCGCCCAGGCGCACCTTCTCGTGAGGGATGACGATCCAGCCGTGCTCACCACGCCGAACCACGTCGAAGGATTGCTGGGCGAACTCCACCGTGCCGCCGGGCGAGGTGGTGGTGATGGCGATGACGTTCGAGCCCGGCGTCAGCAGCACGCTCGCGAGCCACGCGCCGGAGTCCTGCACGGTGGCGTCCACGTCGCCCGCGCGGACCCGGTCTCCGGGAGAGGCCTGGCCGCTGATGAGGAAGCGCAGGTTCCCGTGGTCGGCGGCGCGCGCTTCGGGAGGCCGGCCCGGGGTGGAGG